>CAYWZR010000092.1:0-9253 GCA_964462885.1 uncultured Nitrospirota bacterium | reverse complement strand
GCATATGTTCGAGGAAGTGCGAGATTCCGCTTTGCTGCGACGTTTCGTCGCGGGCTCCCACGTTAATCCATACGCCCAAGGTTACAGATCTGACATGATCCATACTTTCTGTAAGCACCCTGATGCCGTTATCTAAAGTATATTTTTTGAACATAATTGAACCCTCGTGAGGTCAATAAAAAAAAGGACAAACCCTCCAGGCTTATCCTTTTTTTATTCACTATAGTTATTAACCTAGCTCAACTGCCAGTTTTGGCTTTCTCCCGCATGGCCTCTTTACGACTAAGGCGAATTCTTCCCATTTTATCAATTTCGATCACCTTTACATCCACTTCATCACCTTCGTTAATTTCATCTGTTACTTTTGCTATACGACTTTCAGATATCTGGGATATATGAAGGAGTCCATCTTTGCCTGGCAGAATCTGGACAAAAGCTCCGAAATCAGTAATACGTACAACCTTACCAGTGTATATTTTATTCATCTCAGGCTCTTCCGTAAGACCCTTAATTATCTCAACCGCCTTTTGAGCAGCCTCACCCTCAACAGAGGCTATACTTACCAGGCCTGAATCGTCAAGATCAATTTTACAACCGGTCTGCTCTGTAATCGAGCGAATTGTTTTACCACCGGGACCAATAACGTCACGTATCTTATCAGGGTTTATTTTAATGGTTAGAATTCTGGGCGCATGGGCAGCCAGATCATCACGGGAGGTTGCCAGGGTTTCTGCCATTTTATCAAGAATAAACAGCCTTCCCTGCCTGGCCTGCTCTAACGCTTTTTCCATGATACTTCTTGATATTCCGGCAATCTTTGTATCCATCTGGAAAGCGGTAACGCCCTCAGCCGTACCGGTAACCTTGAAATCCATATCGCCAAGATGATCCTCGAGTCCGAGAATATCGGTAAGCACCACTACTTTATCTCCTTCTTTAATCAAACCCATTGCAATGCCTGCGACAGGGGCTTTGATCGGAACACCGGCATCCATCATCGCCATTGTGCCTCCACATACCGTGGCCATTGAGGATGAGCCGTTTGACTCCAAGATATCCGAAACAATTCGGATAGTGTATGGGAATTGCTCTTTTGTCGGAATTACCGGTTTAAGAGCCCGCTCTGCCAGCATTCCGTGACCTATCTCTCGTCGGCCCGGTGAACGAAGGAACTTAACCTCGCCAACACTAAATGGCGGAAAGTTGTAATGAAGCATAAATGATTTAAAGGATTCGCCTTCCAGTGAATCAATTCTCTGTTCATCCATAGACGTGCCTAGTGTGGCAATCGCAAGAGCCTGGGTTTCGCCCCGAACAAAAAGAGCTGAACCATGCACCCTTGGAAGGAATCCAACTTTTGAGGATATCGGTCGAATTTCATCCGGCTTACGACCGTCAGAGCGTTCATTTTCGTTAATAATTTTGTCTCTTACAAGCTTCTTCTCAAGCGCATTAAAAAACTCTGCAACTTCCTTGCTCCTATCCTCTTCCTGCTCATCCTTTATCTGTTCGATAAGATGGGCTAGCATGTCGTTTAGGCTCGACTGCCTTAGCATCTTATCCGGTATAACAATAGCCTGCTTAATCTTCTCTAAGGCCAATTCCGTAACCCTGGCCTCAAGCGCCTCATCTTTCTGGATAGGCACAACCTCCCGCTTCTGTTTTCCAACCAGAGACTGGAGTTCTTTTTGCATGGCTACAAGCTTTTTAATCTCTTCATGAGCGATATCAATTGCCTCTAGCAGGTCGGTCTCAGCAACTTCTTGAGAACCGCCTTCCACCATCATAACCGCCTCTTCAGTGCCAGCCACGATCAGGTTCAGATCGCAATCATCCACCTCTTCAAGATCTGGATTTACAATGAATTTATCTGCAATACGGCCAATTCTGACAGCAGCGACAGGGCCGCCAAAAGGAATGTTTGAAATTGTAAATGCGGCAGACATGGCGGTAATGCCCATTACATCAGCTATATTTTCTTCTCCAAAGGAGAGCACATTGATTATGCCCTGGGTTTCAAAAAAGAAGCCTTTTGGAAAAAGCGGGCGAGTCGGCCTGTCAATCAAGCGCGATGTCAACACCTCTTTTTCAGTAGGACGTCCTTCTCTCTTAAAAAAACCGCCGGGGATTTTTCCGGCAGCATAAGCCTTTTCCTGATAATCTATAGTCAATGGAAAAAAGTCCAGACCAAGTCGCGCAGTGTTTGAGGCTACTGCAGTCGCCAGCACTACCGTATCACCGTATTTTGCTACAATTGCGCCATCGGCCTGTTTGGCCATAAGGCCCGTCTCCAAGGTCAATTGCTTTCCACGAATATCTATCGTTACTGTATTCATTATATTTTATAAACCCCTTGTCTACTTTCTAATCCCGAGTGCAGTAATTACTGTTTTGTACTTATCGCTATCTTTGGACTTCAGGTACTTCAGCAGACTACGTCGCTGTCCGACCAACTTTAGAAGTCCACGCCGGGAATGGTGGTCCTTAACATGGGTTCTGAAGTGCTCTGTGAGGTAACTGATCCGATTGCTTAAAAGTGCGATCTGCACTTCGGGCGATCCCGTATCCTTGTCATGTTTCTTGAATTTAGAAATTATTTCTGTTTTTGTTTGCGTGCTTAATCCCATTGAAGCCACCACCTTTCCTTATATCTCTTTTTTAACTTGGAAGCTTAACACAACCGTTGTTTTACTGTAAACCCCGACCAAATGTTTTGCTAAATGGCCCGACATCCGTCCTGTTGAAAAATTGACCTTTGCTGTGCTAGGCTTTGACCTTAATATTAAGGTGCTGTAAGCGCCTATCTCACACGCCATCAGCCGTTTAGGGGTTCGTTGCTTTTATTGTTGAGCACGACACGGCAGGCGGAGGAAAAACCCTTTTAAGGAGGAACAGATTAAACAATGGCTAGTGTAACAATGAAGGAGCTACTTGAGGCTGGTGTACATTTTGGACACCAGGCCAAACGCTGGAACCCAAAAATGAAGAAATTCATTTTTGGAGAAAGAAACGGAATTTACATAATCGACCTACAAAAAACACTCAGAATGCTTAACAACGCCTGCAACTTCATGCGCGATATAGCAACCACCGGAGGTCCGGTCCTTTTCATAGGAACCAAAAAACAGGGCCAAGATGCAATTCGTGAAGAAGCAGAAAAATGCGGTGCATTTTATGTGAATGAACGATGGCTTGGCGGCATGCTTACCAACCTGTCAACTATCAAAAAAAGTATAGAGAAGCTTAAGAAGATAGAAACTATGAGTACTGACGGAACCTACCAGCAGATAACAAAAAAGGAGGCTGGCAAGCTGGAAAAGGCAAGGGCTAAGCTGGAAAAAAACCTTGGTGGCATAAAAGAGATGCCGGGGCTGCCGGTTGCTGTTTTTGTAGTGGACACAAAAAGGGAAAACATTGCTGTAAATGAAGCTAAAAAGCTATCAATACCGGTGGTCGCCATAGTGGACACAAACTGCGATCCCGATGTTGTAGACCACATAATCCCCGGAAATGATGATGCCATACGTGCCATTCGTCTTGTCACATCAAAGATGGCACAGGCTATCATAGAAGGCCGGGACATACTAGATAAGGAAAAAGCAGAGGCCGAGCAGAAAGCACAGGAAGAGCAGAAGGACTCTGCCTCGGACGAACAAGTAGAACAAGCAAAGGATGCGCCTGCAGAAGTAAAAACAGAAGCCGACAATGGCAAGGAAAAATCTGCCGCTACTACCAAAAGCGGGGAGGAGGCATCGGCAGAATGAGTGTTACAGTTGAAGAAATAAAGGAACTAAGAGAAAAAACCGGCACCGGTATGATGGACTGCAAACGGGCACTTACTGATGCTGGCGGTGATTTTGAGAAAGCTGTAGACATTCTCAGAAAAAAGGGACTTGCAGCAGCAAACAAAAAATCTGCCCGGACAGCCTCTGAGGGAGTAATTAGCTCTTACATACACCTGGGAGGCAAGATAGGTGTTCTGGTAGAAATCAATTGCGAGACCGATTTCGTTGCCAGAACCGACGATTTTCAGGGATTTATAAAGGATGTTGCAATGCATATAGCTGCGGCTTCTCCACTTTGCGTATCGCGTGAAGACCTATCTGATGAGGCCTTGGAGCGTGAAAGAAATATTCACAGGGAGCAGCTTCGGCAACAGAAAAAACCAGACAATATTATAGATAAAATTCTCACTGGTAAAATGGAGAAATACTATACTGATGTATGCCTTCTGGACCAAGTCTTTGTGAAAGATCCCGAGGGGAAAAAGAAGATTAAAGATCTTGTGGCAGAGTACGTTGCCAAGTTAGGAGAAAATATAGTAATCAGGAGGTTCGCGAGATTCCAGCTCGGAGAAAAACAGTAACTGCAAAGCCCAGATATCACCGAATTTTGCTCAAACTAAGCGGCGAAGCCATGATGGGTGAGCGTGATTTCGGCATCTCCCCGGCTATGACCAAAGCAGTCGCGGCAGAAATAGCTCAGGCTGTACAAATGGGAGTCCAGGTAGCGATTGTCATTGGCGGCGGAAACATATTTCGTGGCATAGAGGGTAGCGTTCGTGGAATGAACAGAGCAACAGCTGATTACATGGGTATGCTGGCCACTGTAATGAACGCACTGGCTCTGAAAAATTCTCTGGAGCAGAGTGCAGTTGAGAGCCGTGTCATGTCAGCTATAGATATGACGGTAGTTGCGGAGTCTTATAACAGAAACCAAGCAGTGAGCCATCTAAACAAAGGCAGGGTGGTTATATTTGCCGCCGGTACTGGCAGCCCGTTTTTCACCACTGATACAGCAGCCTCACTAAGAGCGCTGGAAATAGAAGCGGATCTACTTTTAAAAGGAACCAAAGTTGATGGCGTTTATTCTGCCGACCCGGTCAAAGATAGCAAGGCCAGCTTTTTTTCTAAGCTTACATACATAGAAGTATTAAACAAGGGACTTCGGGTTATGGATTCTACAGCAATCTCTCTTTGCATGGAACACAATATGCCCATATTGGTATATAACATGAAGAAAAAAGGCAACCTGAAGAAGGTGCTACAGGGTAAAAAAATAGGTACCAGAGTCAGGAGCGCTTAGATGACGGAAGAACTAAAAAAACGTACTGACGATAAAATGAACAAAGCCATTGAAACACTGAGACGAGAACTGGCCTCAGTAAGGACCGGTCGCGCGTCACTTGCGCTTTTAGATAACATAATAGTGGACTACTACGGAACTCCCACGCCACTTAGCCAAGTTTCAGCTCTTGGTGTGCCGGACAGCCGTACGATAACAATACAGCCATGGGAACCAGGCATGATTGTGGCTGTGGAAAAAGTAATACTAAAATCGGATCTTGGCATAACTCCGGCCAATGACGGTAAAACTATACGACTTGCCATACCTATGCTTTCTGAAGAACGTAGGAAGGAGATTGTAAAAATCGCCCACAGAAAAGGCGAAGACAGCAAAGTCGTCATACGTAATGTTCGCCGGGACTCGAACGATGAACTCAAAAAGCTGGAAAAAGAAAAACTTATAACAAAAGACGAACATAAACAAGCCCATGATGAAATTCAAAAGATTACGGATAAACACGTAAGGCGCGTTGAAGAAATCCTCGCGCACAAAGAAGAGGAGATCATGGAGGTTTAAGAGTTCGTTATAGGAGTAAAGCAATATGAATAGTAATTTTATGCTCAAAGTTGAAAACGCCAAAATGGTAGAGATAAAAAAAGCACTGGAAGGTGCAGGTATAAAGGTCAAAAGTATCCAAGAAATTTATAAAGAAGGTCCTGAGATCAATAAGTCTGATAAAGAAAATTGATTATTTTGTGAAAAAGTAATCCAACATTCTTAAACTTTAATACCTGCTCAAGCTACAAATCATGACAACATAAAAATCCCCGCTGCAAGCAGCGGGGTATTAAACCCAAGCTACGCAATAAAAATACACAGTCATCCCATAAGCTTGTAAAACAGGCCTAACACTCCTTAGTTCCTAGTGAATTTCATTCAAATCTCAAACAGTGAGTTTATTATTTTTACACTAGCCCCTCCCATAAGGCTGAGTAAAACCGCGTGCTATCCCATAAAATTTAGTCTCATCATAGAAGAGTGTGGGTAAAATTGTATTTAAAAGGATGGACTTCCTGTTAATCTCCCCCAACCAACTCCTCTTTTCCAAAGAGGGGAAGAGAGAAACCAAAAAAATGACCAACTCTATTGCACGAAGACCCAAAATTTTAATGAAAATTCCTATGGGATAACTGTGATAAAAATAAACAAAGTTGCTTTTGACAAGCTCAAAATGCTTTTTCTCCAAGAGTTAAACTTAGTTATAAGTGTAAAATAATGTTTATTTTCACTAACTAAAGTCTGTCCATAAATTGCCTTTTTTTATTTTTGTTATGCCCGAAATCTTTAATCAAGCATCCAGAACTTATTAAAAAAACTGGATCCCGGCTTAAGGACTGCCGGAATGACAGATAGAGAGACTGAATTTATGGACAAAGTCTAACTAAACTTCGGCTAACGATACAATAAATATCTACCGATAAAGTCTTAGCTCAACTTTAGAGAATTAGAGAAAACATACGAGACATGTTAATAATTAAAAGGTAAAGACAGCATCCGCCTGAATGGAGCTTTCAAGAAGCCTGGAGGCGTTTACAAATTTTGAAATACCATCAATACATTCACTCTCTTTTATGTTACGGGCATCGCTTGATGGATGACAAATGTAAATAACCCCGTCCATTTCAATGTAGTTATTTAGCATCTCAGTAATAGGCTCAAAAGTGGGCTCCTTTATTCCATCAAGCACCCCTTTCCTTACGATTTCGACGGCAGCATCCATAAGAAATATTTCAGTTTCATAACCAAAAGACAGGGATGTAAGTGCCTGAGCTAAAACAGAGGATACGATCTCAGCCTTCTCTTTAGGGTGTTTGGTAAGCACGTATACGATTTTCTTTGCCATCTAAAACTCCTCCTTAAGTGTAAATTTAAGCTCGTATAGCTAATACTACTTTAACACATGGAGAAAAATTAGAAAGAAGGGAGAAAACTGGTAGTATTAACACTACTAGTTTATTTTGACAATACAGACAAACTTAAAATCGAAAAGAGCAAACTATATTTAAACGAATATTTAATTCGCCATAAGCAATTTGAGTGCTCGCAAGCGGCTTGGATGTTTAAGCTTTCTTAACGCCTTTGCTTCTATCTGACGCACTCTCTCCCTGGTTATAGAGAGATGCCGGCCAACCTCTTCAAGTGTATGATCACGTTCAGCTCCGACTCCAAATCGCATACGTATAACTTTCTCCTCTTTTGGAGTAAGTGTACGCAGAACACCCTGAATATGCTCGGATGCCTCGTACTTTTCCGCCTCAGCATATGGAGAAGGGCTGTTCTTATCACCGATAAAGTCTTCCAGTTCTGTGTCTTCGTCACCAACCGGTGTCTGTAGAGCAATAGGATCCTGTATAGCCCGATAAACCTCTTCCACCTTTTTAGGCGGTACACGCAGTTTCTTTGCAATCTCCACATTTCCCGGCTCACGTCCCAACGCCTGAGTAAGCTCCCTAGAGGCCTTTGTAACACGATTATAAAATTCCATCATATGTACAGGCACTCTTATAGTTTTGGTTTGATCAATGAGAGCCCTGGTAATTGCTTGACGTATCCACCATGTAGCGTATGTGGAAAACTTAAAGCCTTTCTCGTGCTTAAATTTATCCACAGCCTTCATAAGGCCAATATTCCCTTCCTGTATTAGATCAAGAAGAGGCAATCCCCTCCCGACATAGTTTTTGGCAATATTTACAACCAGGCGAAGATTACGGGTAATAAGCTCATTTTTTGCCTCTGACATCAATGCTTCAGCCTTAAACACCCTATCCCAAAGACTATTAATCTCCGCAATTTTAAGGCCCATCTCTGTCTCAATTTCTTTAAATTCTTTTGATATTTCTCTGGCAACAGCTTCCAGTTCCGCTATGTTTCGAGCATTCTTGTTTTTTCTTTCTTTTACATAAATCTTAAACTCTTTAAGCGTGGTTACGCGCGAACCCATTTTCCGTTCACAAACCCTAATTTTTTGTATATTATTACGTAACATCCAAACAACATTTTTTATTACAGCCGCATGGTTTTCCTCTTCTGTATGATTGTTTTCCTCATTGTCAAGAGCAAGCTTTTCCTCCAACTCACGTGTAACAGGAAACGTCATAACCGTCTTTGCAATGATAGCTTTGCCTGCTTCAAGCTTTCTTGCAAGATCGCCTTCCTCATCCTTTGTAAGAATTGAAATATTTCCCATAGAATGAAAATAGGCCTGAACGAGATCTTCCGTTTTCTCAGGAGGCTCCGCCGGAGTCTCTCCCTCTTCTCCTAAACCATTCGGTCCAGCCTCTTCAACAATTTTAACACCAAGATCGGTTAGAAGATCCATGAGGTCTTCAAGCTCACTAGGTGAGTAAAACTCAGAAGGCAAAGCTTCGTTAATCTCATCATATGTGAGCATTCCACGGCGTTTGCCTATCTCAATAAGTTCCTCGAAAATATGCTCATCTCTCATAGCAATTGAACCCTTGGGGACATCTTGTATTTCTTCAGTCTTAACCACTATTTTTTATCCTTAAATGTCTTTGTAAGCTCAGAGTATTAATATCACAAAAAAAACCCACTTGCAAGTGGGTTTTATCCAAAAATTAAGTTAATTTTATCCCTTAACAAGCTAATTCTTAATTAACCAAATTACTTTTACAAGCTAAAAACATTAGCTAATATTGAGCAACTCTTATCCTCCTGACCCTATAAAACATCTGTTCTATTGAGTCAGAAGGCATGTAATAGTTTAGGGTTTATTGAGAGTAGGTCAAGGCTCACGGTCAATTAGTACTGGTTAGCTGAATGGATTACTCCACTTACACACCCAGCCTATCAACGTGGTAGTCTTCCACGGACCTTTAGTCCGGCACTCAACCAACACGACAATCTTTAGCATAATATTTTGGCTATCGTGTTAGTTGAGTGCCGGAAGGGAGATCTCATCTTGAGGTTGGCTTCCCGCTTAGATGCTTTCAGCGGTTATCCGTGCCGAACATAGCTACCCAGCGTTGCCCTTGGCAGAACAACTGGCACACCAGAGGTTCGTCCATTCCGGTCCTCTCGTACTAGGAACAGCTCCTCTCAAATCTCCAACGCCCACAGCAGATAGGGACCGAACTGTCTCACGACGTTCTGAACCCAGCTCGCG
>CAYWZR010000091.1:0-9297 GCA_964462885.1 uncultured Nitrospirota bacterium | reverse complement strand
AGTTCTGGATGCCCGATTAAAGACTTCGGGCATGACAAAAATAAAATAAGGCAATTTATAAACAGACTCTAACTAAGCGGAATCGCAATAAACTGGAAACTCTGAAGGAGAAACAGTTACAATTAACTTAATAGTTCCATAAGTTTTTATGATGAGTCTGAAAATAATATTTGCCTGGAGGGTAACTATGCCTGTTTATGAATATAAATGTGACGATTGCAAAGAAAGTTTCTCTGTGCTTCAAAGTATGAAAGTGGACGAAAAAGATATTGTTTGTACAGAATGTGGAAGTTCCAGAGTGACGAAAAAGATATCTTCATTTTCCTGCAGTAGTTCCTCTGAGGGATTTGGCGGCGGAGCCCCTGTGTGTGGTTCTGGCGGAACTTGAGGCGTCTCTAGCTGCTGAACGGTCGTTTGGCATTGGCGTTTCCTGGAAGAGATAAGAATTATGTTACTTAAAAAACACGGACAGGTTCTGATCACATTTCTCTACCTGAACGATATACTCATTATCGCTCTCTCGTGGGTTTTAGCCTATTATATACGGTTTTATTCCGGCTTCTACTCCACCGAGGGTGTGCCGCCAGCTGTAAGGCACTATCTGTTTGTCCTTCCTTTTATTGCGATGATCTGGCCAAGTGTATTCAATCTTTCCAAACTTTATCTGCCGAAACGTAACATATCTCTATGGGTTGAATTTTTAGGTATACTCAAGGCTAATATTCTGGCCTCATTCATACTACTTGGCTTAAATTTTTTTTTATACAGAGAGTACAGCTATTCCAGGATTGTTTTCTTTCTGTTCTTCTTTCTGAACCTTTTCCTGCTGGTGATTAGCCGTGTGATTTTCAGGCATATGCTTAGGTATTTAAGGAGAAAGGGGTACAACCTTAAGCATGTGTTAATAGTGGGTGCAGGGAATATGGGCAAGCAGGTATCGCACAAGGTGGCCTCGAATCCATGGACCGGTTTTAATCTGGTTGGCTGGATAGATGATTATAAAGAGGTAGGTGAAGAGATTGAAGGGAAAAAAGTTCTTGGTAAGTGTACTGATATCAGGAAATGCATAGCCGAAAAAGATGTTGATCAGGTTTTTATCGCTCTGCCAGCCAGAGCTTACAAAAGGCTATTTTATCTTATTAAAAAGCTTGAGGCGGAGACAGTGGATGTGAGAATAGTCCCTAACATTTACCACCGGGTGGTTACGTTGAACGCCAGTATCGAGAGTTTTGACGGGTTGCCGACTATCAACCTGGTGGGGAGTCCGATCTATGGGTGGAATCGGGCGATAAAAAGACTTTTTGATATAGCCGTAGCTTTGATGGCGTTAGTTATTTCAGCTCCGATCATGATTGTTGCAGCTATCCTGATAAAGCTGACATCTCCTGGACCGGTTTTATTCCAACAGACGAGGTATGGTCTTGGCGGCAAGACAATCAATATTTATAAACTTAGAAGCATGTATGTCCATGACAGAAAAGTGGCTGACACAACCCAGGCAAGCAGAAATGATTCGCGGATTACGCCCATAGGCAAATTTATGCGTCATACCAGTATAGACGAACTACCGCAACTCTTTAATGTGCTGAGTGGTGAGATGTCGATTGTAGGACCAAGGCCACATCCACGATCCCTTGACAATAAAAATAAACGGCTTCTGGAAACCTATATGTGGAGATATAAAGTCAAACCCGGAATGACTGGTTGGGCACAGGTCAACGGCTGGAGAGGTAGGACAGATACACTCGAAAAGATGAAGCGCAGAGTAGAGCACGATATTTACTATATAAAGCACTGGTCGCCGTGGTTTGATATAAGAATTATGTGGCTTACCATCTGGAAAGGCATGATAAATAAGAATGCCTATTAAAAACCAACGGTTGGAAAAAAATACGGAGCTTGCTCCGGTTAATCAAGCTTTGGCTTAACCGCTTTTATGTAGGCTGAAAATACTGCGTTTTCCACACCTTCACCGAAATTCCAGTTTCTGATAATTTCATCGCTGTTTTTTTTGTCGATAAATATAATATTTCCGAAACCTGCTTTTTCAAGATATTGCGTCATGGTCTCCACGGAGACCGCTCCGGTTATTCAACCGCTGTAGGCTGCCGGATCGGATTCAACCGTTTGCGGAAGTTTTTCTCCCCTCCTTAGAATGTCTGATATGGCCAGTCGACCTCCGGGTTTAAGCACTCTGTAGGCATCGTTGAAAACAGCCTGTTTGTCAGTGGAAAGGTTGATTACGCAGTTCGAGATGATTACGTCAACGGAATTGTCGGCAACGGGCAGGTGCTCGATTTCTCCCAATCTAAATTCAACATTAGAGGCATTTAGATTGTTTGCATTACTTCGCGCCTTACTTAACATCTCAGGCGTCATATCAATACCGATTACACGACCGGAATTTCCAACTGTCATTCCGGCCAGAAAGGTATCGAATCCTGCGCCGCTTCCAAGATCAAGCACTACATCTCCATTTTGAATTTCGGCTATCGCCTGCGGATTTCCACAACCCAGGCCGAGGTTCGCCTCTCCTAAACCAAGCTTAAGTTCCTCCTCGTTGTAACCAAGTTGTTTTCCGGTTTCGAGCAGGCTTTTCATATCAGCTTCGGTACCGCAACAACTAGATGGCAGACAGCAGCTATCTGATCCTTCGGCCACGGCAGCGTAATCTTTTCGAACCATATCTCTTAAATCAATAGGTTTGTTTTGCATTAGTTTTTTCCCTCATTAGTTTTAGTTATTATAACAGACTACTATTATGACGGACATAAACTGTAAAGATAGCAAACATCTTGTCTCTCTTCTGGAGATGTTCCACTGCTTGGCGAAAAAAAATGATTTTACTAGTGCGTATCCGGAGTTTCTTTCATTGTCTTCAGGCTTTTCAGATATATCAGATATTTCAGATATATCAGATATATACCGATTTAGGGATAGGAATGAACTCGAGGTTTTGGAAGAGCAGCTTACACGGATTTATTGTTACATTCACGAAAAGGATGTCAGATATTCGGATTCAGAGCTGAAAGAGCTAAAAAAAATGGAGGGTTACTGGTGTTATGCTGGTGGGCTTACTCCGCTTCTCCGGGCAGAAAGTTATATTACAGGTGAAACAAGAGTTGCAGATTACGGTGCCGGTAATGGTCTGCAGGGCCTTCTGCTTCAATATCTTTACAGTCATAGAAAAACGGTTCAGATAGAACTTAGCGGTTACATGATCGAAAAAGGGCAAAGGTTACAAAAAATGATGGGTATTCCAGACAGCCGGGTTGAGTGGATCAGGAAAAATATAATGGAAGTCTCTCCGGTGGATTTTGATTTCATATATATTTACCGGCCTGTTCGCCCTGATGGTGAAGGAAGGGTGTTTTATGAAAGTTTTGCCAGGCAGCTTGAAACTGCGGATCATCCTGTGACGGTTTTCAGTATTGCCGATTGTCTTAAGGATTTTATGGGTGATTCATTCAGGATTTTTTACGACGATGGACACCTTCGGTGTTTTTCAAATACATAGAGAGTTCTATGCTTTTGTTGACAAAATAAGGCTGATAGTATTAGAAAACATGATTATGCTAATGCGTTTATTCTTGGGTTTTGTAATTTTGCTTTTACCTGCACACCAAATTGCAGCAAAGGAGGGCGAAAGAAAATCTAAGGCTTTTATCAAGAAAATAAAATATGTGTCCGAGGATTTTTTTACTCGTATCGAAGTAACTTTCGAAGGCGATATTAGCTATTCAACTCATAAACTCAGAGATCCTGACAGATTATTCTTTGATTTTCAATCCACTGATTTATCAGATTCAATAAAGCCTGTATCTGTTGTAAACGACGGCATTCTGCACTCCATCCGTATCGGTCAGCATGCAGAAGACATTGTACGTATTGTTTTTGATCTTGAGAGCATGGATAATTATAAAGTCAGTGGAGGTCCAGGCAGTTTTGTTCTGGATATTTACGGCATAACCAAAAGTCTTCATCCTGAGAGGGCTGTAGTAAAAGTAAAGGAAAAAACTTCTAAGCCTGTGCCTGTTTCTGTAAAGGTGCCTCGGCTCCGGTCGATCTTAAAGGTTGTTATTGATGCCGGTCATGGAGGAAGGGATTCCGGCGCAACCGGGTGGAACGGTCTGAAAGAAAAAAACATTGCTTTAGATATTGCCAGACGTCTTAAAAAAACTCTGGAAGCTCGGCAGGGAATAAGTGTTATTCTAACCCGTGATAGTGATATCTACCTTCCACTGTCCAGACGTACGGAAATTGCAAATAACGAAGATGCCGATCTTTTTATTTCTGTTCACGTAAACGCTGCTAAGAACCGTAAACTTAGTGGTATTGAAACATGGTTCTTAAATGCTACAAACAATAAGGAATGGCAGGAAGTGGCAAACCGTGAAAATATTATAGCCAAAAGTGATGTTAGTGAGTTTTCAGAGTTGGACATCATTCTTAAAGACTTAAGCAGATTTCATAAGATCGAGGAGTCTATGAGTCTGGCCCATTTTGTTCACGACTCTACGGTAGGATTTTTAAAGAAGAGCTACATAAACCTCCATGATCATGGTGTCAAGTGGGCCAAATTCCATGTCCTTGTAGGAGCCAGGATGCCTGCTGCACTTCTTGAAGTTGGCTTTATAAGTAATCCCGATGATGAGACGAGACTCCGTAGTTCAAAATATCGTGCCGAGGTTTCAAAGGCTATATCCGCAGGCGTGCTGGACTATATAAGTTCTTCAAAGACAGCTCGCTTTTGGCTTGAACAGCGCCGACTGGCTGCCTCTAAATGAGCAGTTATCTGAAGTTCGATATTATCATAAAAAATGGAAATGTTTTTGACGGATCTGGAGGCAAGTCGTTTATCGCAGATATAGGTGTGGTAGAAGACCGCGTGGCCGCTGTCGGAAACCTGGCACAGGCTGTGTCAGAACTAACATTAGATATCAATGGTCTTGCCGTGTGTCCAGGGTTTATAGATACTCATGCCCACTCGGAGTTTACCCTTCTTGCTGATCCCCGCGCTGCTGCTAAGACTCTTCAGGGTGTAACCACTGAAGTAAATGGCAACTGTGGACTTTCCGCCGGGCCGCTTATGGGTGCCTATGCTGAAAGACGTGAAGAAGATCTAAAAGAGTTTGACATACCTGAGCGATGGCAGAGTCTTGATGAGTACTTTTTACTCCTGGAGAAACGATCCCCTGCTGTAAACTTTCTTACCCTTGTAGGCCACGGAAACATAAGAGGCGCTGTTATGGGCTATGCTGATAGAGCGGCTACAAGGGCTGAGATTACCGGAATGAAGAGTCTGCTTAAGGAGTCTCTTTGCCAGGGAGCTTGCGGCCTAAGCACCGGACTTATATATCCTCCAGGTGTTTATTCAGATGTAGAGGAGCTTGTGGAGTTGGTTGCAGAGGTTGCCTCCAGCGGTGGAATTTACGCAACTCACATGCGGAGCGAAAGCGATAAAGTGGTGGAGTCTGTGAAAGAGGCGCTTGAGATAGGAAGACGAGGCAGGGTGCCGGTGCAGATATCACATTTGAAGACGGCTGGCCGAAATAACTGGAATAAGATTGACGAAATCTTCGGATTGATAGATGATTCTATATCCAAAGGACAGCGAGTGACTTGCGATAGGTATCCGTATGTGGCTGCCAGCACGGACCTTGATGCGCTTCTTCCTGCCTGGGTTTACGAGGGTGGAACTCAGGCGGAGATGGACAGACTACGCGATGAGGCTGTTATTGAGCGGATCAGAAACGAAGTAGATCCTGAGGCTGGGGATGAGCAATATTGGGAGGCGGTGCGTGTTTCGACTGTCAATCGGCACGAGAATAAGTGGATGGAAGGACGCGATATTTTTGAAATCTCCAGGCGTCTTAATAAAGACCCGTTTGATGCTTATATCGAAGTTTTACTTACTGAGCGACTTCGTGCCGGAGGCATATTTTTCGGTATGAGTGAAGAAAACCTGAAACGCATTTTAAGACAAGACTATACAATGGTTGGCTCGGATGCCTCAGCTAGGTGTTTTGAGGGCATTACAGCATCGGGCCGTCCACATCCGAGGGCGTTTGGGACTTTTCCTCGCTTTCTCGGGCATTATGCCCGGGATCTTCAGCTTCAGCCATTTGCCGAAGCTGTGCGGAAGATAACCTCTCTGCCAGCCAAGGTTTTTAGCATTCAGGACCGTGGCCGAATTTGTGAAGGAGCATACGCTGATTTGGTGATAATTGATCCTGACTCTATTAGGGATAAAGCGACATTCGAAGATCCATTTTTAGCGCCTGAAGGCATACTGCATGTTTTTGTAAACGGTCTTCAGGCGGTGAAAAACGGAGCTCTTACAGGGCGCCGTCCCGGGCGTGTTTTAAGACGAGGTGCTGTAGATAATGCATGACAGGGCGAAGTCTTCTCTTATTGCTGCAATCTTTCTGATTTTTTTCTATCTTCTCTTTGAAATGATCCAGCCCTTTTTCGATTCATTAATGTGGGCTCTGGTTTTTTCCGTGGTCTTTTTTATTCCACATGGCTGGTTGGTTAAACGTACCAAGAGCGAAAACCTTGCCGCCGCCGTCATGTTGATAGGAATTACGGTATGTATTTTAATCCCCCTTTTTTTCCTTGTTCAGATGCTGATTGTGGAGTTGGGAGAGACTTATAAATGGATCGAGCGTGAGTGGCCTAAAATTCGTGAACTGGACCCATTGAAGATACCTGTTATATCTGGTCTGTGGGAGCCGTTGTCCAAGTATATGCCGACAGAAACCAATGCCCTGGAAAAGAACCTTCTGGGGTATCTGCAAACTATCAGCAAAACTCTTGTTAACTATTTTTCGTTTGCATTTGTGAACGTTCTGGGATTTGCATTTAATTTTATAATAATGATGATTGCTTTGTTCTTTTTTCTCCGTGACGGCGACCGTATTTTAAAGAACATAGCCGCTGTGCTTCCGTTTCATAATACGGAACGCGTTAGACTGATAAGGCAGTTAAAGGATATGATAATAGCCACACTTTACGGAGGCCTTAGCGTTGCGGTGATTCAGGGCCTAATTGGCGGGATGGCTTTTTGGCTTCTTGATATAAACGCGCCTGTGCTATGGGGAACGCTTATGGCGTTTCTGGCTTTTGTTCCTGTGCTGGGTGCTGGAATTGTATGGGGACCTGCTGTTATAGGCTTTGCCCTTTACGGGCAGCATGGCAAGGCGTTTATACTGCTTATTGTAGGAGTGCTTCTGATCAGCATGGTGGATTATGTGCTCAGGCCTATAGTGATAGGAACCAGGACGAAGATGCACACTCTGGTGATATTCTTGAGCGTGCTTGGAGGGTTGAGCCATTTTGGCTTTGTGGGTGTAGTCGTAGGTCCGATGGTGGCACTTACATGCATGGCTTTGATTAGTATATATGTAGATGATAGGTAAGAGCGTATTACAATACGCCCCTACAACAGCTTATCCACCTGTAGTTACAATAAACCAATGAAACCGTTAATTCTTGTAACCAACGACGATGGTGTGCATGCGCCGGGTATTATTGCGCTTTCCAAGGCTATGAAGAACCTTGGTGAATTAGAGGTAGAAGTAGTTGTAGTTGCCCCAGACCGCGAGCGTTCCGGGGTAGGACATGCACTTACAATGCATAGGCCAGTATACTGCGACGAGCTCCGGGAAGGGGTTTACAGCATAAACGGAACTCCAACTGATTGTGTGGTGATTGCAGTAAAAGAAATATTGCCCAGGCAGCCGGATCTCATAATTTCGGGTATTAACCGCGGTGGAAATCTTGGGGATGATGTCACCTATTCCGGCACAGTGGCTGCGGCTCTTGAAGGCACCCTGCTGGGACTTCCATCCGTAGCTATCTCACTGGTTGCCGGTTCGCGCTTTCATTATCAGGATGCTGGAAAGGTGGCGGTTTATATTGCCAGGTTAGTGTTAGAGCGTGGGGTGCCGGAAGACACTCTTCTTAATGTAAATGTACCGAACAGGCCTTTTGACGAAATTGTTGGTGTACGGATTACCTGCCAGGGAAAGCGTACCTATGACAATGCCATACAAGTTGTAGAGGATCCTCACGGCAGAACCCACTACTGGCAGGGTGGCGGGACCCCAGTATGGACAAAGGGAACTGAAACTGACATCCATGCAGTTGGCCAGGGGTATGTTTCGATTACTCCTCTTCATCGGGATTTAACCAACTACGATGCACTGAGTATTATTGAAGACGGCTGGGCAGCAGGTAAGGAATTTGGCGCTCAAACCAAATGATATACTAGGTGGATTTTTTATTAAAAAATTTAGAATTTAGTAGAATTAAAAAATTTAACAGTCATGTCTGAATCCACTCCTTTAATGAAACAGTACTTTGAGATAAAATCCACCTGTAAGGACGCGATTTTATTTTTCCGAATGGGCGATTTCTACGAGATGTTCGGTGAAGATGCAATTATTGCCTCGGCCATTCTTCAGATTACTCTTACCTCTCGTGATAAAAATAAAGCCAACCCTGTCCCCATGTGCGGTATTCCCTATCACGCTTATGAGAATTATCTGGCAAAGCTAATACAGGCTGGCAAAAAGGTTGCCATATGTGAGCAGGTGGAGGACCCCAAACAGGCCAAGGGTATTGTGAAACGGGAGGTTATACGGGTGGTTACACCGGGCACTCATATGCCTGAAAATATACCCTCGGACAAAGCTAACCGATATGTGCTCAGCCTGTATCCCAGGGAGAAGATTACCGGTGTTGCTTTTGCCGATCTGACAACCGGAGAGTTTGGCCTCTATGAGACAACCGGCTCATGGGAGGATGAGATTTCAAGACTTGAGCCGAGTGAAATTATTATACCCGAGAGCGCGGCTTCAAACGATGCTTTAGTTAATGGGGCGCTTTCGGGTTTTGCAGTGAGTTTTCTTGAAGATCAACAGTACGATTATCCAAGTGCTTACAGAGTGCTTACAGAGCATTTTCGTGTAGATTCCCTTGCCGGTTTCGGGTGCGAGGGTATGCTCATTGCTATTTCGGCCGCAGGCAGTCTTCTTGCCTATTTAATAGAAACACAGAAATCCGAGCTTGAGCATATACGTGCGATTAAACCTGTTGAGCGAAATAGGCACATGGCGCTTGATTCAGCCACTCAGCGCAATCTGGAGCTTATAAAAAACCTTAACGACGGTTCTTCTTCCTCCTCTTCCAAAGCCACGCTTTTTGGCGTGATGGACAGAACCCTGACTGCTATGGGCGGTATATCATCTAAGCTTAGCATTTCACCAAGTTCCACACGTTTTGGCGAATAGC
>CAYWZR010000090.1:0-9337 GCA_964462885.1 uncultured Nitrospirota bacterium | reverse complement strand
ATCTTTTTTCGTACTGTCTTGCTGATTCACGAGGACGGGCGATCAAGTCGTCGTGCGTCATTGTGTGTGCTCCCACGTCGAACCCGTAATCGAGCATTTCATTTAGTTGAGCCCATGTAAGTGCCGCTCTTCCGGTAGAAATAAACTTAGGATAGATAAATAAAGTGGCTTTGAGTCCCAGTTCTTTTAAAATAGGAAAAGCCTTTGTATAAACCGAGCTATAACCGTCATCTATGGTTATGAAAACAGCCTTCTTAGGCGTAGAGAATTTGCCGGCCAGGTAATCAACCATCTGTCTTGCTGAGAGAGTTACATAGCCGTTATCTTTCAGATACTGCATCTGCTGACGAAACTTCTTAGGCGGCATATTCATTTTATTTCCTGCTTTATCAACAAAACGGTGATAACACAGAACTGGTACAACATGAAATCCGTCTTCGGTAATACGATTCAAGTCAACCGCTTTCTTGGGAATGATAACTAGCCTACCTGGCGAGACCTCAGATATATTGTTGTACTCTGCAATAAGCCACGAGTTATCTGCCGAGCCAAGGTATTTCGCTGCTAGGCTTGTAATAGTGTCGTTAATGCCGGTTAGGTGTACCACGAACCGATCGTTTTGAGCGGCCTCCTCGGCAATACTACTGCCAGGGATGGCAAGTAGCAGTATAAGCGCCAGAAAAACCGCTGAAAGAACCGGAGTCAGAAAAGAGAAGAAGTTTTTGTTATACATTTGCATGTATCTCATGATGTGATTTCGGCAGTTTGTTCTAAAGTGGATTGTTCCATTCCAGAATTATACAGAATTTTCATAAATTGGACCATATCAGTCGAGCTGAACTTCTCTACTGTCGCCGCTATTTGCTCCAGTTGATCAGATATTTCCTGGGTTGTTTGATATCTTGCGTTTATATCCCGCTGCAATGCTTTATGCACAACATCTGCAAGACCAGTTGGAATATCATCTCTTGCCTCGTCTAAAGGCGGGATAACTCCGCGGTTTATAGCGTTCAGTACGGACATCTCATTATCACCGGAAAACAGACCTTTGCCAGTTAGCATTTCATAGATTATCACACCCAAAGCAAATATATCCGTGCGGTGGTCCACCGATATTCCGCTTACCTGTTCAGGAGACATGTAGGCCAGTTTTCCCATGACAAGACCTGTCGTCCTTGTCCGGCCTGTATCATCTTCCAATGCTTTGGATATGCCGAAATCCATGATTTTAGCCTCACCCAGGTAAGATATAAAAATATTGTGTGGATTGATATCTCTATGAGCCGCAATGTATTGATGTGCATATGCCAATCCCCTGGCAATAGATGTGGATATAAAAAGAGCCATAGATAACGAGAAGGGTTTTCCATAATCTTTCATTACTTCGGCAAGCGATTTGCCTTTCATGAATTCCATAGCTATAAAAAACACTCCGTCAATATTACCTACATCATATATCTGAACAATATTCGGGTGATTTAGTTTGGCACCGTTTTTGGCTTCGGCAAGAAACATTTTCTGGAAACGCTGGTCATTGGATAAGTGAGGCAGAATTCTCTTTATTGCAACGGTTTTTTCGAAGCCTTCAAGCCCAACTCTCTTTCCCCGGTAAACCTCTGCCATACCGCCGACTCCTACCTGCTCTATCAGACGGTAAGGACCAAAGTTTAAAAGACCTCCAGCTTTTTTTTCTTTAATTTTCTTTATTTTGTCCAGTATAAAGATACTAAAAAATCCTCCTGCCAGAAGAATCCCGATGAGCGAAAAAGAGACCGTTTTTAAGTTTTTTTCTTTTGTAAGAAGTTGTTGATAATTTAAGCCGAGGTGGACCTCGCCAATCTTGAATCCTGAATAATTTACATCAGATGCAAAATCCATGACCTGATCTCCCTGAAGGCCTACAAAGGATGATGCCGAGATACTCTTTTCCTTGTCCTCAAAAACAGTCTTGGCAGCTGAGTTTGGAACATATAAGGTGTCGAGTTCTTCCAGGTTACTGTGAGCGCGTATTATCCCTTCGTGATCTACCAGCAGGGCATATACAGCCAATGGATTTGACATGGCCTGGCTCATAACATTGTTTAGACTGAGTTCATCGTTTTCGAGTAAAAACTCTCCGCTCTCTACACCCAATTGAATACAGATATTTTTTCCATTTAAGAAGAATCTTTCACGCAGGCTGTCAGTTCGGCTTTTTACCCACAGAAGGGCAATGCCAGAGCAAATAATAACCAAAAGAGAAATAACGATTATTTCGATTCGGCTGCGATGAATGATCGATGTTTTTATTTCTTGAGCCGATTCCATTTTAACCCTATTACTCCCTATTACACAGATTTACGATTCTTGACTCTTAACTCTATATTTTATACCGGAAATGCAAGGGTTTGCGCAAGTAAAAACATGTATAGATAATCTATTGTATAATTTGTCAGCAAAAAGGCTTTCTGTAAATATTGTTATGGATAAATTTTTTCAAACTCAGCTTCCTGCGGTTCAGGAGTTAATAAGTATCAGCATATCCCTGTCCAGGGAACGAAACCTTAATCGGCTTCTTAATCAAATCGTTACTTCGGCCCGCAGGCTTTGCCATGCGGATGCCGGCAGTATATATATACTGGACGGGACAAAGACTCAGTTACATCTTGAGGTCTTCCAGAACGAAACTGCAACCATCTCGATGTCGGCTTTGCCTCCTGTTTCCCTCTTTGCAGATAAACAGCCTAATATGGCCAATATCTGTTGCTATTGTGCATTTTCAGGCAAAGTGATCAATATTCCAGATGCTTACAAATATTCAGGTTTTAACTTCACAGAACTCTACGAAAGAGACCTTAAAACCGGCTATCATTCCAAGTCTGTCCTGGCTGCGCCGCTTCGAAGCCACGAGGACACTACCATTGGAGTGCTTGAGCTTGTAAACTCCGTAGAGCCGTCTTCTGGAAATGTTACTTCATTCCCGGAAGATGTTGAAAGCTTGGTTAGCGCCTTTGCTTCGCATGCTGCAGTGGCTATAAACAATGTGCAGCTTATAGAGAAAAATAGACAACTGATCGAAATTCTGGATAACACGAATCGCAGGTTGGAGCAGGAAAATCTGGTACTGAGGAGCAAGCTTCAAAAACGTGACCGCTTTTCCCGTATTATAGGAAAAAGCCCTGGAATGGAGAGAGTTTTTAACCTTATGGAAAAAGTTCTGAACTCGGATGTTACGGTTCTGGTTACTGGAGAAACCGGCTCTGGTAAGGAACTGATTGCAAAGGCTATTCATAGTAGCGGACACCGTCGAAATGGAGACTTTGTCGCGCTGAACTGTGCCTCTCTACCCGAGAATCTTCTTGAAAGTGAACTTTTCGGGTATGTAAAGGGAGCCTTCACCGGTGCCAACACAGATAAGAAGGGTCTGTTGGAGGTTGCTGGTAATGGAACCCTTTTTATGGATGAGATCGGAGACATGCCGCTACATGTTCAAGCAAAGCTTCTAAGAGTTCTGCAGGAGGGGGAGATGAGACCTCTGGGCAGTAGTACCATTAGCATTAAAGTTAACCCCCGGATAATAGCTGCTACACATCATAACTTAAAAAATATGACGGAAAGTGGAGCTTTCAGGGAAGATCTTTATTATAGGTTGTATGTGTTTCCTATTGAGCTTCCTCCCTTAAGGGCAAGAAATGAAGACATTCCATTGTTACTCCATCATTTTCTCAAAAAATACTCTGATAGATATCAAAAAAATATTACAGAATTCTCACCGTCTTCACTTCAGATTCTTCTGGAGTATGATTATCCCGGCAATATTAGGGAGTTGAAAAACATTGTGGAACGGATGGTTTTGCTAGCCGACAATGAAAGCCCGATTCTGCCTGAACTTGTTCCAGATTATGTCCGGGAGAAGGTGGCGCCCAAAAAACTCAGCCCCTGCTTTTCAGTAAATCCGGGAGGAAATATCAAGGTTATGGTGAACGAATTTGAGGCCTCGCTTATACGTGACAATCTTAAGCTTTTCAATTGGAATCAGACCCGGGTTGCGCAGAAACTGGGCATTCCTCGTCGCACATTGATATATAAGATGAACCGTTTCGATATCAAGCGTCCGATAGCCTGACAACTGAGACTTCTCCCTGTTTCTCTCCGGCATGTCCTGCGCATATTATGGATGAAGGATATTTATCCACTTTAATGTAATAGGAGTCCTCCGGCCCGAGTCTGTTCTGCACAGACCAGATCGTAAATTCCTTATCTCCCACTTCAGCCTTCATGCCTTCAATCGGATACTCCAGAATTGTTTTTGCAGGCACCTGCCCTTTCGGCCCTACGCCGTGATGCGTGATTGTTCCTTCTTTTGTCACACCGAACATTACTCCTTGCCAATGTCCTTGTCTGGGACCGATTTCGAACCATTGACCCAGGCTTGCCATTGAGTGTGTAAGCAGCCTAAATTCAGGCATTTCGTATTTCCCCGGTTTTTTAAACTTGCTTATTGCCGCAACAAACTTCGCGGTCCAGGTCGACGTTGTTGCAGGCAGAAGTATATTCGAAGCCATTGGAGTGGGCAGGTTTTTGTCTTCAGGCGTAAAGTCGAGTCCCAGTAATACAACCGGTAGCGATCCCTCCCGGTTTTCAATTGCGATTAAGTTCACCATAGAGAGTCCATATAACGTGGTTTGTCTGGCAAAATCCTCCCGATTGCCTGCCACAACCCAGACGTCCACGGCGGTTTTATCCTTAAGCGTTTCTGCCAGACTTGCCCAAGGCATTTTGTCTAGATTATCTATCCAGTTATTTCCCAGTGTTTCGTATCCGTATTTCTGAAGTGCAGCCAAGGTCTCTCCTGGCTTTTGCTCTGAATTTTCTCCTGGTAGCCAAGTTAGCCAAGCCTTTTTTTTAGCCATGGTTTTTATCCGTTTTTTTAACCTTTGTTAATGTTTGTTGCACTGTATTAACCTCATTGTAGGTATTCTAAAATTCATAGGTAGTGGGTCTAAACTGCAATTAAGTATAAAAATTCACTCCAACGTTAACTGTATTAATCAGTAATCCGATGAGAGTATCATGCATTGTTTCTAACTTTGAGAAGCAGATTGTTTTCCGTGTCAACCTCTTAAAATTAGGGTTTTAAAACAGAACCTTTCGGACTGTATTTCACAATCTCCGCCAATTCCAGAGTGAGCAGTCCACCACAGCCTGCCTTTTCAAACAGGTCGTCCACCACAGGGATAAACTCTCGTAGTTTTTTCTCAGTGTCGATTATCTCTATGACTACTGGCAGATCTTCGGAAAGTCTCAAAATTTTGGCCGTATGCATCCTGCTTGATGCACCGAAGCCAGCCACACCTTTAATCACGGTGGCGCCGGCCAGTTCTTTTTGCCTGGCTTCAAGAACGATTGCCTCATAAAGAGGTTTGCCGTTGGCCTTATCGTTTTCTCCGATAAAAATTCTTAACAGTTTTCCAGTGCCGGAAATTTTCATTGTATCCCTCTCAATTAAAAAGCGCCTATATAATTTCTCCCAGCATAGTTCCAGCCCAAACTCCAGCCAGGCAGCCTATGACTGTGAAAGTCACATTTAAGGTTGCAGCGATGATTTCGCCATCGTGCATAAGGGTGATGGTTTCATAACTAAATGTTGAGAAGGTAGTAAATCCTCCTAGTGTTCCAATCGTAAGAAACACTCTGACATTAGGAGTGATAACCATAAACCTATCGGAAAGACTCATGATTAAACCAATTAAAAGAGAGCCTAGCACATTTACAGACATTGTCCCAATAGGGAATGCGATTCCTGAAATGCGTTGCACCAGGCCTGCAAGACCATACCTGGAGACTGCCCCGATGCCGCCGCCCAGAAACACTAAAAAATATTTTTCTATCATAAATTAGTCCTAAATACAATCAGGTAGGAGGAAAGACTGAAATACGCCCCTGCCTGTTTTTTGAGTCTAGCCTGAAGTTGTGTATATTACTTACATATATTACGGTCTCCTGCACTATAAGTTTCAATGCGGCCATTTAAATATTCCTGAACCAGCTATTCGGATCAAAGCCCATTGTCCTGGCCAACCCTCTGGCATTTCTTATTTTAGCAGGTCCTGTAGGTTCAGAGCGTTAAAGTAGTGGTTTCTTAGAAAAAACAGGTATTTAAAAACTCCCTGGCCGTGGAAAAATCTCCATCATACCGACAGCTCTGGAGGCCGGGACCATGTCAGTGGCTATCCTGGAAACGTGGATTTTAGATAAAACCCTTAAAAGCTGTTGTCAAATCTGAATTCTTCCTGGATAATATACGTGATACTTATACCCCGCAATATCATGCCTATATTTGGTGCAGACAAGTAAGCTATATAAAGGAGATCTGAATATGGAAAAAGAACATATCTTTGATAATCCTAAAAATATAAGATTGTTGTTAAGGATTTTCTTCTGCGTGCTTGTATTGTTGCTTGCTATAGATCTATTTATAAGTAAAGACGCGCATTTTGTATGGGAGAAATGGCCTGCATTTTATTCTATGTTTGGGTTTGTGGCCTGTGTTTGTCTTGTGCTTATCGCCAAGTATATACTGCGTCCCTTGGTAAAACGGGACGAGGATTACTATGATTAATCCAATACCGCCTGTAGCGATATTTATCCTTGGAGCGCTACTGATACCTTTATTAAAAGGAAAAATAAAATCGGCTTTTATGTTGATGTTGCCTGTTTTAGGGTTCATTAACCTCATCTATCTTCCTGTAGGCACAAATTGCATAATAAAGTTTATGGACTTCGAGCTTGTTTTCCTGCAAGTCGACAGGCTTAGTCTGCTGTTTGGTTATATATTTCACATAATAACCCTCATTACCGTTATCTATATTTTAAACGTAAAGAAAGACCTGGAGTATGTGGCTGGATTTGTATATGCAGGCAGTGCTCTGGGAGTAATATTCGCCGGGGATATGATTTCGTTTTTTGTATTCTGGGAACTGCTTACCGTAGGTTCAATGTTTCTCATTCTGGCACGACGGACAAAGGCCTCCATGTCGGCAGGGTTTCGCTATGTCCTTGTTCATGTCTTTGGCGGTCTTCTTCTGATGACAGGTGTTGTTATGTATGTTATGGAGCATGGCTCCAGGCCATTTGGTTATATAGGTCTTGACGGGTTATCAACCTATTTTATATTTTTGGGAATAGGAGTAAACTGCGCTTGGCCCATGCTGCATTCATGGCTTCCTGACGCTTATCCTGAGGCGACTATTGGCGGAGCAGTTTTCTTAAGCGCTTTTACCACAAAAACTGCAGTTTATGTTCTTGCAAGAACTTTTCCTGGTACCGAAAGTCTAATCTGGATTGGAGTGGCCATGACCGCGTTTCCGATTTTTTATGCGGTTATTGAGAATGACTTAAGAAAGGTGCTTTCTTACAGTCTTATCAACCAGGTAGGATTTATGTTGGTCGGTATTGGAATCGGAACAGAATTGTCCATAAATGGAGCTACAGCGCATGCTTTCGCTCACATTATTTATAAATCACTTCTTTTTATGTCTATGGGGGCGGTGATACACAGAACTGGAAAAATCAATGCCACTGATCTTGGTGGACTGTACAAATCAATGCCTTTGACAGCTATTTTCTGCATTATAGGGGCCGCATCAATATCCGCGTTTCCACTTTTTAGTGGATTTGTGAGCAAGTCAATGGTTGTAAGTGCTGCGGCCGGAGATCATATGACAGTCGTATGGCTAGTTTTGCTGTTTGCCTCTGCAGGTGTTTTTCACCACTCGGGTATCAAAATCCCCTTTTTTGCGTTCTTCTCTCACGATGCAGGGCATAGAGTAAAAGAGGCTCCACTAAACATGCTTATTGCCATGGGCATTGCGGCTTTCCTTTGTATTTTTATCGGTGTATATCCTCGTTTACTATATAGTATTTTGCCTTATGAGGTGGCCTATGAGCCCTATACCGTTCCTCATGTGATGGCTCAGACTCAGCTCTTGTTCTTTTCGGCTTTGGCTTTTATCATGCTTCTGCTGTCCGGAATTTATCCTGCGGAAATCCGTGCAATCAATCTGGATTTCGACTGCTTTTACCGCAAGGGAGGCCGTCTTTTTTATAGTGCTATGGACTCAGGATTTAATGGAATAAATAATGCGGCTGATAAAATTTTTGTGAAAGGAATTGTAGGTTCCATCAGCCATTTTTCCAGAAATGCACCTGCCAACCTGATGCTGCTGGTTTTCATGCCTTACTGGTCTATCACTGGCCTTAACGCTGCCCAAAAAGCTGCAAGAAAGGAAAAACTCTACAGGAGTTTTCACTCTGGAGCTCTTTCAGTGGGACTGATATCTATTTCGGTAACTCTGTGTTTGTGTATTCTGTTTTTCATTTGAGCGTATACAGTCGTTACCCAAGATAAAACCTTTTCTCCTCACTTCGGTATTTGAGCTTGACTTGAACTTGAACGGGTGCTAAGGTCCTAAATGTGTGGGATGACAACTGTTCTCTAAAACTCTTATCAATATAAAGGAGAAAACATCATGACTGAACGACTTCAAGTGTACAAGTGTGAACTTTGCGGCAACATAGTAGAGATGCTTCACGAGGGAGATGGAGAGCTGGTCTGTTGTGGTCAACCTATGGAGCTTTATGTCGAAAATACCACAGATGCTGCGAAGGAAAAGCATGTTCCGGTGATCGAGAAGATATCAGGTGGCATTAAAGTTAAAGTCGGGAGCGTACCTCATCCCACGGAAGATAAACATTACATAGAATGGATCGAGCTGCTTGCCGGAGAAGAAGTCTGTCGTCGGTTTCTTAAACCTGGAGATGCGCCGGAGGCAGTCTTTAATGTTACTGCCGACAAGATGACAGCCCGGGCCTTTTGTAACTTGCACGGTCTCTGGAAGGGGTAATTTATGTAGGGGTGGGTTTGAAATCCGCCCCTATCTTCCGTATACGTCACTGCCGTCCTTCCCCCTTTTCTTTTCCATTTTCTCCCCCATTTTTTTTGCACTGTTAAGATCTTGCTATTTCTGCTTGACACCTGCTATTTCAGACCTTGAATCAAACAGTGTTTTTCAGCTAATATGAAAGTTATGTTTTCAGCTATTTTGCAAAAGGTTATAGGTACTAAAAACGATCGGGAGCTTAAGTCGCTTCAGCCGCTTGTAGATTCCATAAATTCACTCGAATCATCACTGTCTCCTCTTTCCGACTCAGAACTTTCCGCAAAGACAGATGAATTCAAGCATCGTCTTAAAGAGGGAGAGCTGCTGGACGATCTTCTCCCTGAGGCTTTTGCCACGGTTCGTGAGGCTTCAAAGCGGGTTCTGAAGATGCGCCATTTCGATGTGCAGTTGATAGG
>CAYWZR010000089.1:0-9478 GCA_964462885.1 uncultured Nitrospirota bacterium | reverse complement strand
GACCGCCGAGCCACTCCTTGAACTCGCTTGGCCGCTCGAGCACCTCCGCCCTAGCCCTTGCCGCAAGGTAGTTCCCGAGGACTGCGCCGATGTCGAATCCGACGGGTCCGTAGAACGCGAACTCCGGGTCGATCATGCGAGCGTCACCGGTTCCATCATCCTTCAGGGTCACCATCACAGAACCAGTATGGAGATCGCCGTGGATCAGGGCCTCAGCCGCGGTCATGAACTTGTACTTCAGGATGCCGACCTCGGCTCGCAACGTCTCGTCCGAACGCAAGGAGGCCACGACGGGTGCGACTTCGTCGGCGAAACTGTTGTTGGCGTGATCGATGTACGGCTCGGTGAAGACGAGGTCTTCCGTGATGCGACACAGCTCGGGGTTGATGGCTTCGGCCATCCGCTCCTTGACCTCCATCTGGTCGAGAGCGAACACCGACGTGTGGAAAGCCAGATGGGCAACGTACTGCCCGATGAGCGCTGCAACGCCGCGGTGGACGTGGCCATCGTTCAGCTTGCCTCGCCAGATCTCCCACCCCATCAGGTTCTCCATGGCCAGAACGTGCCGGTCCTCATCGACGCCGTAGTACTCCGGGATCAGATGTGGGACCAGTTCGGCTGCGGCGGCGAGACCACGTGCCTCCGCAATGACCCGCTCGGGTGTGAGAGGCCACGCCTCGCCCACGAGCCGCACGTACGGCAACGACTGCTTGAGGCAGATTCCGTTGCCCTCGGCGTCGCGACAGACGAATACGAGGTTCAGGTTGCCATCGCCCACCTCTGCGACCTCGAGGGTCGACGTATCAACGATGCCCGTGAGCGTCTCGTTCGAGTCGATGTACGCAGGAACCGTCTCGGGTGTGAGGATCTCGTAGTCGTTCACCATGCTCGTTACCTCCGTGCGGTCGCCTGACTCGGGTCGAGGGCGTGTGTCCCGAGTGGTGTCACCTCGATGTCCATCCAGGGAAACAGCGGCAACGAGCTCAGTATCTCATGGAGCTCGTCGGGTCCCTCGACCTCGTACAGTGCGGTCACTGCACGCCGCCCGGGTGTCCGCCAGATTCGACGCATCTTGCCCTGCTCGACGAGCTCACGGCCTCGGACCTTCTCTGCAGCCTTGATGACTGCGAGACGTTCCGGGTCCATGTCGGGAGAGATGTCCTGCTCGATGTGAACGAGAAACTCCATGGCTCAGCCCTTTGCCGGTGGAGCTGCGACGAGGTCGAGCGCATCCTTGGGGTCTGCGTTCTCGTGGATGACCGCGCGCAGGGCACTCGCCATCCCGATGGGGTCGTAGTGCTGCCAGATGTTCCGACCCAGGTTGACGCCGACTGCACCCTTGTCGATCCCGTCGCGAACGAAGGTGAGCACCTCGAGTGCATCATCCGTCTTCGGGCCCCCAGCGATGACGACGGGTACCGGACACGTCGACGTGATCTTCTCGAAGTCCTCCGTGTAGTACGTCTTGACCACCCTCGCGCCCAGTTCAGCCGAGATCCTCGATGCGAGTGCCAGATACCGGGCGTCTCGCTTCTCGAGTTCCTTGCCGACCGCCGTCACTGCCATGACGGGGATGCCGTAACGCTCGTACTCGTTGACCGCGGTCGCGAGGTTCTTGAGGGTCTGGGTCTCGTACTTCGAGCCGATGAACACGGATATGCCGACGGCTGCTACGTCGAGGCGAATCGCTTCCTCCGGTGTCACGAGGAGCTGTTCGTCCTCGAGTGACGGACCGATGACGCTCGTGCCTCCCGAGATACGCAGGATGATGTTCGGAGTCGTCTCCGCCGGGATCGCCGAACGCAGTACGCCACGGGTCACGAAGAGTGCGTCCGCTATCGGAGTGAGATCGGCAACGGTTTCTCCCGGACGTTCGAGGCTCCTCGTTGGTCCCAGGAAGTACCCATGGTCGATGGCGAGGAAGAACGCCTTACCTGTCTCTGGCGGGATCAACCTCGCCATCCTGCTTTGCATGCCCCAGTCCATGTCGTTCCTTTCGATATCGCTGTGTTACAGATCGATGGTGGATCAGCGTTCGGAGTTATGCACATCTGTGCATACTGCGCACTTTCGTGCAAAAGATAGCGTCGACGGCCGCAACCCGCAAGCCCTGGGACGCGAACTGCCTAGATCACCCGGTCGTTCCCCCCATCGATCGGTATGTGTGCCCCGGTCACCCGGCTGAACGATCTGCCGAGCGTCGCTGCGACAACCGCAGCAACGTCGGCGCTTGTGATCTCGACTCCGAGAAGGTTCCTTCGCTTGTACTCCTCGATCGACATGCCGTATCGGCCGGCCCTCTCCGCGAGGAGCTCATCGGTCCACAATCCGGTATCGAAGACGGCATCGGGGTGCACGGAGTTGACGCGAATCCCGTCGGGCGCCCATTCGAACGCAGCAACACGCGCCAACTGGTTCGCCGCAGCCTTCGAGGCAGAGTACGCAGATGCGCCCGGGCCCGGTGCAGCCACGTTCTTCGAGCCGATCACTGTGACGCGACCTCCCCGGGGCGCAAGCACAAGGAGAGGATGCATGAGGGAGAACAAGAGCATCAGAGCATCCACGTTCACGGCCATGGCTGTTCTCCACGCCTTGGGATCGTAAGTCGCGATCGGGGACGACTCCGGAAACAGTCCGGCAGCAGCTACGAGCATGTCGATGCCACCGAATCGTTGGACGGCAGCATCGAGCGCTGCCGACACGTTCTGTGGATCCGTGACGTCGCACGGGATACCCAGGAACGCAGCGTCGTCGAAGGTACCGACAACATCGGGGTTGATATCGATCCCCACTACCGTCGCACCTCGTTGGAGCAGTTCGGAGGCACACCCGCGTCCTATCCCCGACGCTGCCCCGGTGACGATGGCAACCTCACCGGTGAACTCACCGACCTGCTCGACACGCTCGAGCTTGGCCTGCTCGAGCTCCCAGTACTCGACGTCGAAGATGTCGTCGAGCGACAGCGTCGTGTAGCCGCCGAGCCCGTCGGCGCCACCGATGACGTCGATGGTCTGAAGGTAGATGGCACCGGCGGCGGCTGCCGCACCGACATCGGGTCCCGCAGAGAGCATCCCGAACTTCTCGTCGAAGATGATCCGTGGCGCAGGATCAAGCATGTGGGTCACCGATGCGGCGTGCTTGTGCTCCTCGTAGTAACGGATGTACACATCAGCGAAATCCTGTACATCTCTGCCGAACATCGGAACGGGCTTCGTCCAGATGACGTGGTCTGGAGTGACCGGACCGCGACCGGCAATGGACTCGAGGTCCGAACGCCGGCTGAACGCCCAGCTCACCTGGTCGGTGTGGCGCTCCATGATGAAGGGCCGTCCGGCGACTTGCGAGATCTCGTGCCGAAGTGCAGCGAGTTCGAGACGGTCGACGTTTGGCGGCCCTTCGATCTCGATGCCGGTCTCTGTGCTGTGCGCGTTCTGCACTATGTACGTTTCAGCTTCTGACACCAGATCGATCATGCGCTCGTAAGCCTGCTTCGGTGACGCACCGAATGTGAAGATCCCGTGGTTCATCAACACGATGCCGACGGTCTCCTCGTTCAGGTGTCCGGCGAGTTCGCGTGCAGTCGCGCTCCCGACGCTGAACCCCGAACGCAAGTACGACACCACGACGACTCGACTCCCGAAGATCGACTCGATCCTGGCTCGACCATCCTGTGTGTCCGAGATCGCGAGCAGGGCGTCTGCATGGGTGTGCAGCACGGCTGTGTCGGGGATCGCTGCATGCACCATCGCTTCGACCGATGGACTCGGTGCCGAGGTGTCGATCATCGCCGAACGGAGCTCGTTCTTCATGACCGGGTCCGACATCTCCTCGACATCGAGCATCCTGCGGACCGCTTCGAGTCTCAACGGCACGAAGCCCTCTGCAGTGATCTCTGCAAGATCCCACCCACTGCCCTTGATCCAGAGCACCTCCACGTCCTCGCCGTACGCGTCCGTCTGTCTCTGTTTGACGGAGGAGTTCCCACCGCCAACAAGAACGAGGGACGGCTCTCGGCCGAGGAGCTGTGAGGCGTATACGCACGATCCGAGGAGGTCCTCGTGAAGTCGTGCGTCATCATCGTTCCACCGGTTCTTCACAATGCCACCTGTGTACTTTCGCGTCGTGAGCCGTTCATCGAGAAGGCATCCTGGTGGCGAACTCGGGATAGAGAGAAAGGATGGACTCCTCACTCGCTCGACAGATGCCACGTTCGGTGATGATCCCGGCAACGAGCCGGGACGGTGTCACATCGAATCCGTAGTTGACCGCCCCGGTACCGGGAGCGGCGACACGTGGCTCGATCTGATGTCCGTCGTAGAACGCGGTCGCGTTCGTCACCTCTCTCGGATCGCGCTCCTCGATCGGGATGTCACCCAGGCCGTCTCTACTCGTCGGATCGAACGTACTCGACGGTAAGGCTGCATAGAAGGGGATGCCGTTATCGGCTGCGGCAACGGCCTTCATGTACGTGCCGATCTTGTTGGCAACGTCCCCGTTGATCGTCGTGCGATCGCTTCCAACGATGATGAGATCGACCTTTCCGTGCTGCATGAGGTGTCCTGCGGCGTTGTCGACGATCAGCGTGTGCGCGACGCCGTGCTCACCGAGCTCCCATGCCGTGAGTCGCGCCCCCTGGTTGCGCGGACGTGTCTCACTCACCCAGACATGGACGGGGATGCCTGCATCGTGAGCTGCATATATGGGGGCGGTGGCCGTGCCGTGCGACACGAACGCCAGCCACCCTGCGTTGCAGTGCGTCATGACGTTCACCGTTTTCGAGGTGCGGGCGTAGACCTCCTCGATGAGCTCGAGTCCGAACTGCCCGATCGCCGCACAGCTCGAAACGTCCTCATCCGCAATCGATTCAGCGATCTCCCTCGCTCGGGCAACACGCCCATCCCCATCTGCGAAACCCACGAGTTCCCTCAACTGTCGCTGAACGGCCCAGCTGAGATTGACGGCCGTCGGCCGACTCGCCTCGCGCACGGCTCCAGCACGTTCGAGGTGCGCATCAGCGTCGGATCCAGACAGATCCACCGCTTCGAGCGCAGCGAGGTACATCCCATATCCGGCCGACGCCCCAATGCACCCGGCACCGCGTACGACCATGTCCTGGATCGCCGCTGCCATGCTCTCCACCGTTCGGATCGACACCTCTGCGTACTCGAATGGGAGCAGACACTGATCGATCACCCGAACCGATCCCGAGTCCTGTGGATCGAGCCAGACCGTGCGCCGCGCGGATTCGCCGCTGCCGATCATAAGGGAACCGCCGCAACGTGACGATGCTTCTTGCGTGAAAGCGTGAATGAGAAGACGAGGGCGATGAGGAGAACGAGGCCCTTGACGACGTCCTGCCAGTAGTAAGGGAAGTTCATCATCGTCGTGCCTGTGAGGAGGATCCCGATGAGGATCGCACCGAGCGCAGTACCGAGCGCGTTCGGCTTGTTCGCTCCGAGAACCGAAGTTCCAACGAGAGCCACAGCGACCGCATCGAGCAGCAACGAGTTCCCGGCCGAGATGTCACCCTGGCCGATTCGTGACGCAAGGATCAGCCCTGCGACTGCAGCAAAGACGCCGGAGATCATGTATGCGAGCGCCTTGTACCAGCCGACACGTGCACCTGCCAATCTGGCCGCCTCCGGGTTCGATCCGATGGCGTACATGATGCGGCCCCACTTGGTGCGTGACAGGAAGAACCAGGTCACGATCGTCAGAACTGCGAAGATGACGACGGGGAACGGCACCGGCCCAAGGGATCCTCGATTGATGTGGAGGAACCCGGTCGTGAACTTCCCCGGGGCTACAGACCCATCTCGCAGGATCAGCCCGGAGGAAACGGATTGACCCTGAACCGGTATCAGCTTCAACCCCTGTATCAAGAACATGGTGGCGAGCGTCGCAAGGAGATCCGGGATCTTGAACACGACGATCAGAAGGGCGTTGAACGCACCGATCAGTGCTCCGGCAACCAGGACGGCGATGATGGCCACCGAGCCCTGCTGCGCGTAGATGACCATCGTCATTGCAGCAACGGTCACCGCCATTCCCGAAGTGGCTCCCACCGACAGGTCGAGTCCGCCGACGACCATCGTGACGGTCACACCGAGACCAGCGATCGCGACCACCGAGGTGAACTTGAGCATCGAGAACATCGTTGTCGACAAGCGGAACGCCGGAATCGTCAGATAGAAGAAGGTGAAGAACAGCACCGTGACTGCGATAAACCCGTAGCGGACCACGAGGACCCGTAAGTCGAGCGACTGTCGGGGTGCAAGCACTTCTGAGCTCGCCGCCGGTTCCTTTTTGCTCACTTACTCAACCTCCGTAAGTCTCTTCAAAATCTCTTCTCGTGTGGTCTCTGACAGGTAGGCGTCGTGGCGAAGGTTCCCGTCGACGAGCACGAGGACGCGATCAGCAACCTGCATGATCTCGCCAAGGTCCGTGGACATGACGATGACGGCTGACCCGGCAGCCGCTACCTCTCGTGTCTTGACGACAAGGTCTCGCCGAGCACCGACATCGACCCCCTGAAACGGTTCGTTGAGGATCATCACCGTTGGCTGTTTACGAAGCCAGCGTCCAACGACGACCTTCTGCTGGTTCCCTCCCGACAGCGAGATCACCGGGTCGTGGGACGACTGGGCGACAACGGCGAACTCGTCGATGACCGATCTCCCGATCCTGTGCTCGGCACGACCCTCCATGATGGCGAGGCGGGAGACCTCTTCGAGGAAGGGAAACGTCACCGTGTGAGCGATGCTCCAGTCCTTGATGATCGTGCCTGCGACTCGATCCTCCGGGACCATGTAGACCTCTGAAGCGATCGCGTCTGCAGGTTCCTTTGGAGAAAACGGCGTTCCAAGAAGAGTCATCTTCCCTTCTCGGAATCGATCGGCACCGAACATGCCGCGTGCGAGTTCGCTGCCGCCGGAACCGAGCAGGCCGAAGACTCCCGTCACCTCACCCGATCGAAGCATGAGATCGAACGGCTCGGACTCGGGCAACAGTTTCACATCCGTAAGACATAGGACGTCGTCGGTGCCGTGGAGTTCCTCACGAACTTCATCGCTTACGGTCTCGGCCTCGCCGAGCATCTGCTGGAGCGCCTCGGCCCAGTTGAAAGGATGAGGATGATCACTGCGGATCACACCGTCGCGAAGGACGATGAGACGGTCGGCGATTGCGTCGATCTCACGAAGGCGGTGTGAAACATAGAGAATCGCGACACCGTCGTCACGAAGCCTGCGGATCACTTCGAAAAGTCTGTGTGCCTCCGTTTCCGAGAGCGCCGAGGTGGGCTCATCGAGGATGAGGAGGCGGGGTTCATGGACGAGGGATCGGGCGAGCAGTAGAAGTTGCTGGTCGGCGATCGGAAGTCCGTATATGTCACTTCGTAGTACGTCGTCGGGCCAGTCGAGATCGAGGACCGACGCGACCTCTCTTGCTCGAGGCATGATCGTCCTCATGGAGGCGACGCGCGAGATCTCGTTGTTGACGATGTCTTCGAAGAGGAAGTTCTCAGCAACGCTGAGGCCGGGAACGATGCCATCAGCGATCTTTTGATGGACGGCGTCGATGCCGTGACTGCGTGCGGTCGTTGGGTGATTGAGCTGAACGGCGGTACCGTCGATCAAGACGGTACCGCCGTAGCTGCTGTGGACACCTGAGAGCACCTTGATGAGTGTCGACTTCCCTGCGCCGTTCGCGCCGAGCACTGCCGTCACCTTGCCTGCCTCGAGCTCGAGGTCGATCCCCTTCAGCACCTCATTGGTGCCGAAGGACATCGTGATACCTCGCATCTCGACCACAGTCGCCATCGCGGTGTCTCCTTGGTTCTCTTTGTCGGGTCGCCTAGAAGCTAACCGCCGGAATCCAGTCTGCCGACTTGATGTCGGTCAGGTTGAGCTCGGGAAGCTCCGCCCGCAGGTCGACCATGTTCTTGATCTCGTTAGAGACCAGGAAGTCCTGTGTCACGAGGACACCAGGGAAGTCAACAGATCGATCGGGACTCTGCCCTGCGACCTCGAGGGCCATGACGCGGACCACAGCGGCACCGATCGCGTTCGGATCCGTCGTCGCGGTAGCCATCCACGGGCTTCCATCGGCAGTCATGACCTCGATGTCCGCGTTCGAGATGTCGATACCGTACGCGCTGACCTGCGCCTCGAGACCGTTCTCCAAGATCGCTGAGACCGTACCCTTCGTCAACTCATCGTATGGGGCGAAGATCGCCGTCACATCGGGGTTCGCCTTGAGCGCTGCATCGACGAGCTGTGCGTTGTCGGTAGCCACCGCGTTCGTGAACTCACCAACGAAGAACTTCTGCGTCCAGTTGTTGTCTGCAACGTACTCTTCCCAAACGACGTGGCGACGATCGAGAGGCGCTATACCGAGCACGTTGACGTACCCAACGTTCTGGTCCTTGCCGATGTCCTTGAGCATCTGACCGAGGACGAGGTCTGCGAGGCTGGCATCGGACTGCTGCGTCTGAACCGCTCGGGGAGCGCAATCAGCGATCGCGATGTCGTAGATGACGACGAAGATCCCCGCATCGAGTGCATCGTTGATCAGCGGACACATGGTGTCTGTCTGGCCGTGGTCGACGATGATGCCGACGACACCAGACCCGATCGCGGTCTCCATGTCTGTTGCCTGCTTCGCGTTGTCGGCCTGCGCGTCGTAGAGCTGCACATCGAACCCGACCGCCTCTGCCTGCTGCATGGCGCCGTTGGTCCACTGCTGGAAGTAGTCCCCAGCACCGCTGTTCTGGACGATCGCGATCTTGACCGGTCCCGCATCGAACGGGGCCGGTGCTGCAGCGGTCGTCACCTCTGTCGTGCCCGTCTCGCCGATCGTGGTCGTTACCGTTTCGTTACTGCTGGTGTCCTGAGAGCAAGCAGCTGCTACCAGGGAGAACGCGAGAAGAGCCGCGCTGAGCACGACCCATCTCCGCCGAAAGTCTTTCCGTCCGGTCTTCATCCGATTTTCCTCCTAGAGAGTGCGACGGCTCGATGCGTAACGGCTGGTCCTGTCGTGGTCTACGCATGGCGCAAGGTGGGCTACATCGCCGCCTGTCGCATGTCCTTCTCCGCTTTGAGCTCCGTATCGCCCTTCCAAGTGCACAAATGTGCACTACTGCACAGGCGTGCACATTACCGTCTCGATGCGTCGACTGTCAACCTCACCGACCGGTCGCGGGCACCCCACACGTCCATGCGATGACGCCTCCTGCGACACAGCGCTGACCGGCCGACGACGGGAGGCCATCGAGCGCGTCGGCTCGTCGGACGAGACGCTCGACTCGAAGCTTGGGGCGGACGCGGTCACTCCATGGGCATGTCTTCGTACACCCGGGAGGGACGCAAGAGCACAGCCCAGACTCGGGATGTCAGCCGGTCGGCACGACTAGCCTGAGCAGTTCAACCCGATCGGAGTTGCCCAGTGTCGAAACGTTCCCACTACCACCCCCTGGGAA
>CAYWZR010000088.1:0-9491 GCA_964462885.1 uncultured Nitrospirota bacterium | reverse complement strand
CAGGAGGTCAAGTCCTGGACTATAAAAAGTGGAGATAAAGCCCCACAAGCTGCCGGAACAATTCATACAGATTTCGAAAAAGGTTTTATCCGTGCCGAAACCATATCCTTTGATGACTACGTAAGTGCTGGAAGCGAAGCCAAAGTCCGGGAACTGGGGCGCATGCGCGTAGAAGGAAAAGATTATGTGGTTGCAGACGGCGACGTAATGCATTTTCGTTTTAATTTATAAAACAGGCGTAACTGTTTACAGGGTGCAAAGAACTGTTGGCAGTTGACAGGAAAAACATTGAACGCTTTTTTAAAATAATTTTTTTAATAATCTGTCCATATTTCTGCACCCTGTACTCTGAAAACTGCACCCTTTAAAAAGGAGATACTGTGCGTTATTCCAACCTCTTTATTCCAACCCTAAGAGATGACCCAGCCGAGGCAGAGGCCATAAGCCATAAATTGCTGGTACGGGCCGGTTACGTTCGGCAACTTGCGGCCGGGCTGTATATTTACCTGCCTCTTGGTTTGCGGGTTCTTCAGAGAATAAATGCTGTTTTAAAAGAGGAGATGGACGAGTTAGGCGCACAGGAAGTGTCTATGCCCATTCTTCATCCTGCCGAGATCTGGCAGCAGACGGGCAGGTGGTCGGAGATAGGAGACGAAATGTTCAGGCTTAAAGACCGTGGAGAGCGGGACATGTGCCTGGCCATGACACACGAAGAAATCATAACCTGGCTTGCAGCGCATGAGATCCGCTCATACCGTGATCTTCCGCAGGTTTGGTATCAGATTCAAACAAAACTGCGGGACGAGGCCAGGCCTAAAAGCGGAATACTTAGAACCCGTGAGTTCATAATGAAAGATTCCTACAGCTTTGACAGGGACGAAGCAGGACTCGAAAAAAACTACAAACTGCACTCCGATGCTTATCACAGGATTTTTTCTAGGTGCGGTATACACTTCTACCAGGTAGAATCCGATCCCGGGATGATGGGAGGAGCTACTGCGCATGAATTCATGGCAACATCTCCTGCAGGTGAGGACAAGATAGCCCTGTGTGCCGGTTGCGGCTACCAGGCAAACCTGGAGCTGGCAGAATCCAGGCCGCAGTATATCCAGGACCAGAACTGGCAGAAGGAAGAAATCCACACCCCTCATAAGCGCACCATTAAAGAAGTAACTAATTTCATGAAAACAGCCCCAGAGTATTTCATCAAATCTGTGCTGATTATTGCGGATACAACACCGGTACTCGCCCTTGTTCGGGGAGATCAGGAATTGCACGAGCATAAACTCACCAGACTGATAGGCGCCTTCAGACCGGCCTCAAAAGACGAGGTCAAAAATATTCTGGGCGTAGAAGCTGGCTTTATAGGCCCGATGGGCCATAAAGATATAAAACTTATTGCAGACCTATGTTTACAAGAGGGAACATACATTGCCGGAGCAAACAAGGCGCATTATCACATCAAAGGGATTCAAAGCGGTGAAGATTTCGAGCCAGAGTGGGCAGATATTCATACAGCTCGGGCAGAGGACAGATGCGTAAAGTGCGGTGAAGGCTTGAAAATAGAAAGCGCAATCGAAATAGGAAATATCTTTAAGCTCGGCACTAAGTATTCATCGGCTCTAGAGGCCGTCTATCTGGACGAAGACGGTAGCAGCAAACCCATAATTATGGGTAGCTATGGGATAGGGCCGGCACGTATTATGGCATCGGCGGTTGAGCAGGGAAATGACAAAAACGGCATAATCTGGCCGGAATCCATTGCTCCCTTTGATATAGAGGTGCTGCCATTGAACATGAAAAATAACGAAGCTGTCGAGCTGGCGGAAAGTCTCTACCTTGAGCTTTCTAAACTCGGCTACGAAGTGCTTCTTGACAACAGGGATGAAAGAGCTGGTGTAAAGCTGAAAGATGCAGACCTGATAGGCATCCCCTGGCAGGTAGTAATAGGTGACAGGGGGCTTAAAGAAAAAAAACTGGAGATTAAAAACCGGAAAACAGGTGAAGTAAAGAAACTATCAATAAATACAGTGTCTCAGGCAATAAATGAAACGGTGAGGGGACAAACATGTAGTTAAGGGTTTGTCACAAAATAACTTAACGTTTTCGCATCTCATCTTCAGGCCGTCTTTATTTTGAGACAAGCCCTAAGGATAAAAGCACCATACACCTAACCTGTAATTCTGGCCCAATGGCAAGATAAATATCTCGCTAATTTTTTACATGGCCATAAATATAAATATTAACATTAACAAAATCTTCACCCATCTGAGCATCCGTACAAAATTGGTTGTGGCCTTCCTAGGAATAGGATTAATTCCGGTTTTGGTGCTTGGAAGTTTCAGCATGTTCAGTTCCGCCAATGCGTTGCAGGATTCGGCTATTACCCGCGTACATTCCTCACTTATAGCAAAGGTTGAACGTATCAGAAACGCCCTCAGATACGCAGAGAAAGACCTCCGAATTCTGAGCTACTCCCCCCCACTGGTTACATTTGCCGGATTCTACCTTGACAACGTTATGGGGATGAATAATCTGAACCGCATGCTGGTTACCGGTCTGAAAGATTTTGCCAGAAACAACAAATTGTATCACCAGATTCTGCTTCTGAATCAGAAAGGAGAACAGGTTTTCAGTGTACTTCGACAAAATGACCAACTTTACTTTGATGGAGAAGATTCTACACGTAACTTGAGTGATCAGGATTTCTTCTGGAAGGCCCTTGATTCTCAACGGGGAGAGATCGTTATTACTTTCGAAACATCTTCCGAGGAAGATGACATCACCCTAACCTATTCCACTGCAATATATGATCGAGGTCAAAAACAAAAAGGTGTAATATCCCTCCAACTGCGTCTAAAGGACCTTGCCGAGCTTGCTAAATCCGGTGAACCAGGTTTCGGCAATACATATCTTCTGGACCGCTATGAAAGATTTCTATATAACATTAAAACGGAACGTCTGGAAAGCCAATACAGCCTTGCTCTAGATGAAAGCTTTTCAGGAATGCTCGATAAACAGATACTAAAAGAGATCCTTTCAGGCAATGAGGGTCTGATCACCCGGGAGAAAAAACGAATTATTTCTTATGCTCCAATCCTTCACGGTATAGGCGGGCCGGATAATTTTTGGGTGCTGGTTATTGATCTTCCACGATCCATTGTTCTTGCTCCGGTTCGAAGATTTCTTCTGTTTTTCGGCGGCATGATTGTGGCCTTGGCTGTTATTGGTACCTTGCTTGGCATTATCGGTTCTCACCACTTTACCCGACCGATTTTAAAACTCCACAATGGGGCCAAGATAATATCTACAGGCACCTTTGATCACCGAATCACAGTCCATACCAACGATGAAATAGAGGATCTTGCTGTTCAGTTTAATATCATGGCAGATAGGTTAAAGGAATCACAGGGACGTTTAACAAAGTTGAATGAAGAACTTCAGAAAGAGGTCGAAGCCAGAACTCAGCAACTATTTCAAGCAGAGAAAATGGCGGCTTTCGGCAGTCTTTCAGCTGGCATAGCCCATGAAATAGGCAATCCGCTTGCATCTATGAAGACCAATATACAGGTTTTAGATGAACGATTGGGTAAAGACAACGCTCACCATAAATTTCTCGAACGCATACTAAAAGAAATCAATCGGCTCAGTAAATTCTTTAAAACATTCTACTCCTTTGCGCGACCGGTTAAACCTCAAATAGCCTCTAGCGATATTCGAAAAATCATTCATGAAGTTATTATGATTATCCAAAAAGAAGCTGAAGCGCAAGGTGTGATTTTAAGCGAAGCATTTGATGATTATCTGCCGAATGTTATGGTCGATTTCCAGAGGATGCAACAGGTTTTTCTTAACCTGTTTCTTAACGCCATTCAAGCCATGCCTGAAGGAGGGTCTGTTTCTGTGAGAGCGAGTTTCATCGTTCCAGATACTGTAGATAGTCAACAGGAAGAAAGAGGGAGGGTTGTTGTTACTGTCTCGGATACAGGACATGGTATTCCTGAAGAGGTGCGTTCAAAAATCTTTGAACCTTTTTATACCACCAAGCCCAAGGGTACAGGCCTGGGACTTTCTATTGCGCATCAAATTGTGGTGGAAAACAATGGCACTATTTCTGTGGGACTCTCTGATAAAATGGAGACTACATTTACAATTCAACTTCAAGTTGAGGAATCTAAGACTTTAGAGGTAGGAGTATGAAACCAAATCTGCTTATTGTTGAAGATGATGAATCCATGCTTTTTACGCTTCAGGACGTTTTTCAGAATGAAGGTAAAAATGTTGTTTACGCTCTCGATGGGAAAAGCGCAATGGAGGAGTTTTCTAAAAATGAACCGGATCTAGTATTGCTGGACATAAGGCTTCCAGACACAAATGGACTTTCCCTTCTGAAAAGAATGAAACAGGCTGATCCTGATCTTTTGGTAATAGTAATGACAGCTTATCCCGAGGTGCAGACAGCGATCCAGGCGATGAAAAGCGGGGCCTATGACTACATTAATAAACCGTTTGAACTTGATGAAATGCGCCTGGTGGTTCAGAAAGCTCTGGAGACACATCACCTGAAAGATGAGGTTAAACGTCTCAGAAGACAAGAGGCAACAACTGCATCACCTAAAAAAATTCTCGGACAAAGTCCTGCAACCGAACAATTGCTAAAGTTAATACATATGGTTGCAGAGGCCCCCAGAACACCTGTTCTCTTAAGCGGCGAATCAGGAACAGGCAAAGAACTCGCTGCTAACGCCATACATCATCACAGCGCACGAGCCAAAAATGCGCTTGTAAAGATCAACTGTAGCGCGCTACCGGAAACTCTCTTAGAAGACGAGCTTTTCGGTCATGAAAGAGGAGCTTTCACTGATGCAAAAGAAACCAAGAAGGGACTCTTTGAAATGGCTGATGGAGGCACTCTTTTTCTAGACGAGATAGGAGAGATGTCTTCCACCCTTCAACCGAAACTTCTGCGCATTCTGGAAGGAGAGCCTTTTCGCCGTGTAGGAGGCTCGCGTGAAATCCAGACGGATGTTCGAATTATCGCTGCCACTAACCGCAATCTTTATAGTATGGTTGGAAAAGGTGAGTTTAGGGAAGACCTGTATTACCGCCTGAAAGTTATGGAAATTCAGATGCCGAGTCTTAGGGAAAGAAAAGATGATATTCCTATGCTTGTTAACCATTTCATACAGGTTCACAGCCGGGAAATGGGAAAACCCGCAAAAGAAGTAACACCTGAAGCTCTCCAAATGTTAACAGATTATCCCTGGCCTGGAAACATCCGGGAGGTCAGAAATGTTACAGAAAGAGCGGTTATTCTTGCCAATGGAAAGCCCATTCAAAAAAAGGACCTGCCTCTGGAACTCTGTCAGGCTGCTGTAGCCGAGCATTTTAAAGAAAGAGGAGCGATTATGCCACTGGATCTCTCTTTGGAAGACCTAGAAAGGCAGTACATACTAAGTACAGTAGAAAGAACAAACGGCAACAAAACCCTGGCAGCAAAAAAACTTGGAATTTCCCGTTCTACACTGATTGAAAAATTAAAACGTTATAACAAATCTAAATAAGTCTTAAAAAGCCAGGAGACGACAGTTAGTTACAGTGGGGACAACAAGTGCAATATTGTCCCTAAATCATTCGGCAACCTTTTTTTGTAGACTCTGTTGTCATGTTCGTCCATAATACCCACTTTCATATACAAATGTATCCTCTGACTATAAAATTCATGCTGAATTTATAAAGAGAGGAGTTAGAAGAGGCATTAGGATCTGAGCGAACTAAACCAACCCCATAAACTCATCGATACTTTTTTTAGCCTCTATAACGGTATTTTTTACAATATCCGTAAATATCAGTATTTTTGATTCGTTCGCCAAAACAAAGTTCAGCTTAAACAGCGGCAGTGGCGTTGCATGAATACCGGGTTCAGCTATCTTTTGCCATGCAATTATGTCAGCCAAATCGCTCTCATCCAGAGGCGCAAGCTCCTCGGTTTCCAACTGAGTGATATCGTTAAAAGCGATCTCTTTTTTACTTTTTCCGGAGATTTTATCAGTGGTTATAACTACTGTTTTCTGGGCTTTATCAATCACCATTTCAAGTTTTTTTTCCTTTAAAAGCCAGAACCTGACAACCAGGTATAAAGGTATAAATAAGGTAACTAATGCTATCCAGGCCTGCCATTCTGAGTATGTTTCCAGTAGCAGCAGATAATAAATAACTCCGGACGCGGTTCCAGCCAGCAGAATTGACGAAAGATCACGGTTATAAACCATCCGGTTAAGAGCGCTTCTGTCTCCGTTTCTGTAGAGGATGGTTTTGAAGAACAGTTTATCCCCCTCTATATGGATAGTATAGGCATTTAACAAGACTTATTTTTCTCCATCATCTCGGTAAATTTTTTAAAAATGCCCCGTGAGTCGTTTGGACCTGGCCCGGCCTCAGGATGGTACTGGACCGAAAAGAGTGGATATTCCCGGTGTCTCATTCCCTCTTCTGTACCGTCGTAGAGGTTTTTGTGTGTCATGGTCACGCTATCACCGATTGAGTCCACTGAGACGCAGTAGTTGTGGTTCTGCGAAGTAATGGCAATTTCTCCGGTTTCCAGATCCTTAACCGGATGATTTCCGCCGTGATGACCAAACTTCAGTTTATAACTTTTTCCGCCAAGGGCCAGACCCAGTATCTGGTGTCCGAGGCAGATTCCAAATATCGGTTTCTTGCCTATCAGTGCGGCGGCATTGTCTACTGCGTATGGCACGGCCTGAGGATCACCAGGACCGTTACTGAAAAAAACTCCGTCGGGGTTTAAAGCTAATACTTCTTCAGCAGGGGTTCTAGCCGGTACTACTGTTACATTGCATCCAGCCTCGATCATAAGGCGCAGAATGTTTAGTTTTATGCCAAAATCATAGGCAACTACGTTTAGATCTCCAGGTTTTTTTATATATTCGTATCCTTCCGGCCATTTCCAGACACGTTCTTGCCAATTGTAAAGCTTGTCTGTTGTCACACTGCCGACCAAGTCCTGGCTTGAAATAGACGGGGCTGTTTTAACTTTTGAAAGCAGGCTTTCCGGGTCCAGGTCCACTGTAGAAATAATTCCCATCTGTGCGCCCTTGTCCCGTATATGCTTTGTAAGCATTCGTGTATCAATGCCTTGTATGCCTACAATTCCTTTTCTCTTCAGATAAGAAGTCAGAGATTCACTGGCTCGCCAGTTGCTGTAGTAGTCAAACGATTCCTTTACGATAAACCCCTCAAGTGTGTTTGTTGGGTTGTCTTTACCACCAGTCTCAGACTCGATATCCTCCCCGTTTATTCCGTAGTTACCCATTTGGGTATAGGTCATCTTAACGATCTGACCTTTGTAGGAGGGGTCGGTGAGTATCTCCTGATATCCTGTCATCGATGTATTAAAAACAACCTCGCCGATGGTTTCGCCTTCAGCGCCAAAGCTTTGCCCAATAAACACAAGGCCATCTTCAAGAACCAGGTAGGTTTTTTTTGTTCTTTTGATTCTTTCTATTTTTTTTATAGACATTCAATCACCTTCCCGTAAACGATTGTTTTGACTGCTCTTCCTTTAAGGCGCAAGCTTTCAAAAGGGGTGTTTTTACCTAGAGAAACAAACAGATCAGGATCTACTTCCCATTCCTGATCAGGATCTACAAGCAAAAGATTAGCGTCAAAGCCCTTCTCTATTTTCCTTGTTGGTATTGCCATTATAGCGCATGGATTTAGGGCCATAAGGCTTATAAGTCGATTTAAGTCAATCACACCTTGAGAAACCAATCTTAAAGAAAGCGAAAGAGCGGTTTCAAGCCCTGATATGCCAGGTGGTGCGTTGTCAAAACCCATGGCTTTTTCTTCGCGGTGATGAGGGGCATGATCTGTGGCAATGACATCTATGGTGCCGTCGGCCAGCCCTTCGCAAACCGCTGTTACGTCTTTTTTACTCCTAAGTGGAGGATTTACTTTGGCAGCTGTATTAAATCCGGCAGCAGCTTCTTCGGTGATCGTGAAGTAATGCGGGCAGGTCTCTGCGGTAACAGGCAAGCCTCTTGACTTTGCTTCTCGTATCAGGCGGACAGCTCCTCTGGTCGATACATGGGCCACGTGTAATCTGCCCCCTGTCAGCTCGCAAAGCGCAATATCGCGGGCAACCATTACGTCTTCGGCAGCGTTTGGAATTCCGCGTAAACCAAGACGGGTAGCCGTAATTCCCTCATTCATCACCCCTTCTTCTGAAAGTCTGGTATCTTCGGCATGTGAAACAATCGGCAAGCCGAAAATGCGTGAGTACTCCAGGGCTCTCCTCATAATAAGGCTGTCCATAACAGGCCTTCCATCATCGGAAAAAGCAACACACCCTGCCTCTGCAAGGGCCGCCATTTCGGCCAGAGTCTCGCCATTTTGCCCTTTTGTTATAGCTCCTATGGGGTAGACGCTGCATGCTCCGTCAGCATCAGCTTTTTTAAGTATGTAGCGAGTTATGGCTGGTTCATCATTTATCGGTTGGGTATTGGGCATGCAGCAAACAGCGGTAAAACCGCCTTTTACCGCAGCTTTTGTTCCGCTGGCGATGGTTTCTTTGTATTCGAATCCAGGCTCGCGCAAGTGTGTATGAATATCTACAAGGCCGGGCAGAATCCATAAGCCGGAGGCATCTATCTCGTTATGAACCTTTTTAAGATTTCTAGGGGAAACATCCTCTATTTTATTTCCCTGCACAAGCAGATCCATTACTCCATCCAGCCCAGTGGAGGGATCAATAACACGTCCACCTTTTATAATAATGCTTTTATCGTTAGTACTCATTTTTCTGTCGCCTATCCTGTCTTCTTTGCCGCCTCTCCTTTGCCTGCTCTACTTGCTGATCGACTTTCTGCCTTCTGTCGTCTGATTTCTGTCTTCTGTCTTCCATCATTCGTGATGACCTTCCTCCTGAAAGAAGATATACAACAGCCATACGAACTGCAACACCGTTATTAACCTGATCAAGAATCACAGAGTGCTCTCCGTCAGCCACGGCAGAGGATATTTCTACACCCCGGTTAATTGGACCCGGGTGCATCACTATGGCATCCTCTTTTGCCATAGCCAAACGCTTGCCATTTAATATGTATAATTTGGCATACTCGTGAATGTTTGGGAAAAAGCCGCCCTTCTGCCTCTCCCGTTGTACTCGAAGCTGCATTACCACATCAGCACCAGGTATCCCTTCCTCCATCCTGTGAAATACCTGCACGCCGGGCAACTTGTCCATACCTGCCGGAATCAGTGTTGGCGGTCCTATCAGTCGAATATTCATGCCGAGCTTTCCCATTGCATAAATATTGGAACGCGCAACACGGCTATGGGCTACATCTCCGACAATGGCTACCTCCAGGCCCTCAAGGCGTCCTTTGTGCTGGCGTATAGTGAAAACATCAAGAAGCGCCTGGGTGGGGTGTTCGTGGGCGCCGTCCCCGGCGTTGATGACGGCGCAGTTG
>CAYWZR010000087.1:0-9526 GCA_964462885.1 uncultured Nitrospirota bacterium | reverse complement strand
AGTAGCATTGTTTCAGCCTCATAGGTACTCAAGAACGCGTGACCTTATGACAGATTTTTTCGGAGCGTTTAAAGACGCTGATTTGCTTTACCTGACCGATATATATCCGGCAGGGGAGGAGCCGATGGAAGGGGTTCATTCTTCTGTGCTTGAAAATGGTATCAGGCAGTACAGCAATGTTGAGGTTGTCTATAACGGCAGCAGGGAAAATCTTCTGAACCAGATAGTCAGCGATCTAAGAAAGGGCGATATATTTTTTACTTTTGGAGCTGGTGATGTTTTCAAAATGGGTGAGGAAATACTGAATAAGAAAGGCGAAATAAAAAATGAGTATGAAAATAACCGAGAATTACTGGTATAGCCGTTTTCCGCAAGGTGCATTAAAGGGCGATGTTCTTTTTGATGAGCCTATGGCTCGTTACACCACACTGGGGATTGGCGGGCCGGCAGATGTGCTGGCGATTCCTGATGAAATTATCTCTTTACAGGGCATATTAAGTCTGTCTGCAGAAGATGATTTTCCGCTTACCGTGCTTGGCGGCGGTAGTAATGTTCTGATCCAAGACAACGGAATAAGTGGAATAACCGTCTCGCTGACAAAACTTAACCGGTTAGAGACGATCTCAGGAGGCAGCGACAGCGATCCTGCAAAGCTGTTTGTGGAGTCTGGTGTATCGCTTGCCAGACTGCTTAGGTTCTGTGCGGAAAAAGGGTTTTCAGGACTGGAAGGACTTTCAGGAATTCCAGGCTTGGTTGGAGGAGCTATTCGTATGAACGCAGGGTCTTTCGGAACCGAAATCAAGGACGCTGTAGATTCAGTGGTTGTGATGAACCGGAAGGGTCGTATTTCACGAATTTCACGTAACGAGATTCCATTTACATACCGGGGCTGGGGGCTAAAAGATGAGCTTTTAATTCTGGGCGCTAATTTATTGCTGAATAAAGGTGAATCAGTAGAGGTTCTAAACCGTATGACCGGATATCAGCAGGAAAAACAGCAAAGCCAGCCGCTTTCCGAGCGAAGCGCGGGCTGCGTTTTTAAAAATCCGGAAGGAAAAGAAGAGAATACCTCAGCATGGAAACTGATTGATGCGGCAGGTCTGCGGGGAGCCTCAGAAGGCGGTATCAGCGTAAGTACACAGCATGCTAATTTCTTTATTAATGACGGCTCTGGAACAGCCACTCAGTTTATCGCTCTGATGGAGCGTGTTCGGGAGCATGTAAAAAGTCAAAGCGGGATAACTCTTGAGACAGAGATACAGATAATTGGTTAATAACAGCTAATGACTAATAACAAAAAATAATGATCACCACTAAAAAAATAGGCGTCATAATGGGTGGGAAATCTGCCGAGCGAGAGGTCTCTCTTGCCACTGGAAGGCCGATTGCAGAGACCCTGTCAAGCCTCGGTTATAACGTTGTGACCGTGGATGCGGATAAAGATCTTCCTGCGGCTTTAGTAGCTGAGAGAATTCAGTTTGCATTTATTGCGCTTCATGGCGGTAAAGGAGAAAACGGTGCGGTTCAGGGTCTGCTTGAAGTAATGGAGATACCCTACACCGGCTCAGGCATACTTGCCTCGGCCCTTGCCATGGATAAGGTCATGTCTAAAATCATATTTCAGGCCGCAGGAATCCGGGTGCCCGGATATAAAGTTCTGGAAACACCTTTATTACTGGAAGAGGATAATTTCTCCACCAGCTTTTTCCCTCTTCCCTTGGTGGTTAAACCGGTTAACGAGGGATCCAGTATCGGGGTGAGCATTGTTCATAGTTTCTCGGAATTGAAACCTGCCTTTGAAAACGCATTCCAGTACGGAAGACGTCTGCTTGTAGAAGAATATATAGATGGTAAGGAAGTGCATTTAGCCGTGCTTGGCAACAGAGTGCTGGGAGGAGTTGAGGTGCGACCCAGTTCACATTTTTATAACTACGAGTGCAAGTATACCGGAGGGATGACCGAGTACCTGCTTCCTCCTGATATTGATGATGCATTATATGAACGACTTAAGGTGCTAGCGCTAAGCGCACATTCTGCTATCGGGTGCAGGGGATACAGCAGGGTGGACTTTCGTCTTAATGAAAAAGGAGATCCGTTTCTGCTTGAAGTAAACACCCTGCCCGGCATGACACCTACGAGTCTTCTGCCAAAGATCGCAAGTGCTGCCGGCATTGAATTTAATAAACTTCTGGAGGAGATAATTGGCGCGTCGCTTGAATTCCAAGAATTCCAAGAAAAAGGATAAAGAAAAACAAAAAGCTCAAAGAAGAAGACTGGCTGCGGCTACGCTTTTGCTGGTGCTTTTTTTCGGGTCTGCGCTGGGAGCGTATTTTCTATATCGCTATATTCCTTTGTCTTCGATCGGATTTATAGCAAGAATAGCTCCTGTTAAAAATATCCTGATCGAGGGCACACATCGCCTATCAAAGGCTGAGGTTGCAGAACTGATTGACATTAGCGATCTAAACATGTTTTCTCTTGACCCCAAAGAACTCAGGCAGGATTTAAAAAGTTTTCCGTGGATACGTGATGCAAAGATAAGAAAAGAATTTCCATCTACCGTGCGGATATTTATAAGCGAGCGCGAGCCAGTAGCTCTTCTTCAAAATAAGAGGGGTTTTTACTTTCTTGACTCTAACGGCCAGATTATAGAAAAACTTGCCTCGACAAAAATCCCCTTTCTGCCTGTTATCACTGATGTTCGGCAAGAACCTGTTGCTGCTGCGGCTATGGATCTGGTCAGAGTTCTTGGCGACATCGGGGTTATAGAAATGGGTAAATCGGTGGAGATTTCGGTAAAAGATCCGAAGTGCCTAGTGATGCATATAGGTGGGCTTGTTGTAAAAATGGGAAACGACAACTTTCCGGAAAAGCTGGACCGATGGTTTGGCATCGAGGCAGAGGTGGCAAAGAGACGTATAGATGTGGATTATGTGGATCTACGTTTTTCTAAGAAGGTGATAGTTAAACCACTCACTGCAGGCCATCGGCGTCTGGCAAAAAGTTAAAAAGCTAGAATGAGTCGGCTTTTGTATTAAGGACGATATTATGGCAAAGGGAAACGAACTTATAGTTGGACTTGATGTCGGGACGACGAAAATATGTGCCGTGGTCGGGGAGGTCAAGACGGACGGAACTGTTGATGTTATAGGTGTGGGACGCGCCCCATCCAAAGGCTTGAGAAAGGGCATTGTCGTCAATATCGAAAGTACGGTGGAATCCATCAAAACTGCCGTAAAAGAGGCCGAGCTCATGGCAGGTGTCGAGATTCGCTCGGTTAATGTGGGAATCGCCGGAGGCCATATAAAGGGATTTAACAGCCGGGGAGTTATAGCTGCCAAGGGCGGAGAAATATCGCAGACAGATATAGACAGAGTTGTGGAGGCTGCAAAAGCCGTGGCCATTCCTCTTGACCGCGAAATGCTTCATGTACTTACGAAAGAGTTTATTGTGGACGGACAAGATGGAGTAATGGACCCCAGGGGCATGTCAGGTGTACGTCTTGAGGCAGAGGTGCATATAGTTACAGGCGCAGTGGCAGCGGTCCAGAATCTGGTTAAGTGTTGTGAGAAGGCCGACCTGGAGGTAGCGGATATAGTACTTGAGCCACTCGCATCAGCTGAGGCCACGCTGGATCAGGATGAAAAAGACCTGGGCATCGGCATAGTGGATATTGGCGGTGGAACAACTGATATTGCACTGTTTCATCAGGGCAGTATATGTCACACCTCGGTTATCGCAATAGGTGGAAACCAGTTCACTACCGACCTGGCGGTTGGACTTCGTATTACCGCGCCGGAGGCTGAGCGAATTAAGGTTGAGTATGCCACTGCTCTTATGTCCAATGTGAGCGACGACGAGGTTGTTCGCCTGAAGAACACATCAAGTACATTAAGTACATCTACATCAAGCAGACGAGCCAAGGAGGTTCCAAGGCGGCATCTCGTAGAGATAATCCAGCCTCGAACCGAAGAACTCCTAAACCTTGTGCGCCAGGAAATCGAGGAGTCGGTCTGCGGCAAGATGATAACCGCCGGTGTTGTCTTTACAGGTGGAGCCACACAACTTGACGGCATGCTGGAGTTGGCTGAATATATTCTCGATCTTCCGGTACGCCGGGCTGTTCCGGTTGGAGTAGGAGGTCTTATTGATATAGTTTCAGACCCCAGACATGCCACTGGTGTAGGCCTGGTTCTTTACGGAGCAAAAAAGGAGTTCGCTCATCTTGATCTACGCTCCCTGGGCGAGGAAGGGCTGTTCTTTGGAATACTTAACAGAATGAAGTTATGGGTAGAGGGTTTGTTTAAATTTTAGGGTTCGTCCCTGTATTTTTCAATTATTTTACAACAAGCAAAGGAGGTTGATATGTTTGAACTTGAAGAGAACGATAATCTAACCAAAAGAGCCACGATTAAGATTGTGGGAGTCGGAGGAGCCGGAGGTAATGCGGTTAATAACATGATAGCCGCAGGTCTTGAGGGGGTGGAGTTTATCGTAGTAAACACGGATAGCCAGGATCTACTCTCCTCGCTTGCCTCCACAAAGATTCAGATCGGCGAGAACTTAACACGAGGCCTTGGCGCTGGAGCTGACCCTGAAAAAGGACGTCAGGCTGCGATTGAGGCCAAGCAGGAAATTTCCGAGGCTCTTGCCGGATCCGACATGGTGTTTATTACTGCCGGCATGGGCGGTGGAACCGGAACAGGTGCTGCGCCAGTGGTAGCCGAGGTGGCCAGTGAGCAGGAAATTCTTACAGTTGCCGTGGTGACTAAACCATTTGTGTTCGAGGGGCTTAAACGCAAAAGAAATGCCGAGGCCGGCTTGAAAGAGTTGAGGGAACATGTGGACGCAGTTATCGCTATACAAAATAACCGCCTTCTTACAGTGGCCAAGGACCGTCCATTTCTTGAGGCTTTTCGCATTGCGGATGATGTTCTGAAGCAGGCGATCCAGGGGATATCCGATATTATCCAGGTCTCCGGTCTGATAAACGCCGACTTTGCAGACGTTCGAGCCATTATGGAAAACATGGGTAAAACCGTTATGGGAGCAGGCAGGGGAAGCGGCGAAGGCCGGGCTTTGAAGGCGGCTAAACAGGCTATTTCCAGTCCTCTTCTTGATGATCTAAGTATTGACGGAGCACGTGGTGTGCTGATTAATATAACCGGCGGTCCTGCCATGACAATTACTGATGCTGATGAGGCCCTTTCTTTGATCCAGGAGATGGCAGATCCTGAGGCCAATATCATCTTTGGTGCGGTAATAAACCCTGATTTTGATGACGATGTTTCTGTAACCGTTATAGCAACCGGATTTGAAGAAAAAAAGGCTCCCGTGCAAGTGGACTCCACTATCAGAAGATGGCCGAAGGATTCCATAGGCCGATCGTCTACTACAGATCATCTCTTTCACAAGGATCTTTCTTTTGATTTCATGACCGAGCCGCAAATTAACGAAGAGCCGCTGGATGTCCCGACGTTTTTAAGAACGCCCCTTGCGACAAAAGAGAAACGCGTTCAGCAGCCCTAAATCTGGAGAAGTTTTTTTAGCACCTTAAACTTACGATAAGAAAATGAAAGTATTGGGAAATTGTAAACGCTATAAAAAAAAGAAGAACTATAAAGCTGATTGAGACCGGGAAACCGTTGCCGGAAAGGTACCGCTTTTTGTTGTTTGATAACGACCGGAAAGTAAAACTGATTCGGCACGGCAAAACCGCTGAGATCCGCATTAATGACACATTGAACATTGTCGGAGGTAACAGCGTAATGAAATCGAGAATGCACTTTAATAAACGCGAATTGATATATAATTATGAATAAGTATTGGCGTTCATTGGCGTGTATTCGTAGTTAGGGCTTGTCCCAAAATAACTTAACGTTTTCGCATCTCATCTTCGGGCCGTCTTTGACTGTTTCTTAATCGCAAAATCCTCAAAATAGCCCTGCTATTCCTTCGGTTTTGCTCAATCGGACCAGGCAAATTCAATTCAAAGCTGAGCGCGAAAAACGCAAGTTATTTTGTGACAAGCCCTTAACGTAGAAAAAAAGATGGAACACTATGAAAGTGCAATTGTTCTGAAATGGCAAAACCGCTGACCGTTAAGTCAGGAGTGAAAAGAAAATGATGATTGAAACCAAGCAGACAGTTTTTCATCTGCTCGTTCAGAACAGAGCGCACTTGAAAAGATTTGGAGTTAGAAGGATATGATTTTTCGGTTTCTTTGTGCACGGAGAACAGCGCCCGGACAGCGACATTGATCTGCTGGTTGAATTTGAACCGAGACGAAAGACTTTTGATCCCTTCATGGAACTGTCTTTCTTTCTGGAAGATGTTTCTAAATCGTAAGATTGAACTTGTCACCATAGAATCACTCAGTCCGTACCTTGGTCCTCATATTCTCAAGGAGGTTGAATATGCCTCTCTCGCCGCTTGAATATCTTCGCCACATTCTTGACGAGATCGAATACCTGCTGGTCGAAAGGCAGGGGGCCTTCAATCCTTACCCTCTTTATTTTATAAGCCTCCTTATCTGTCGGTCACTTTTAAAAAGCATCTTCGCTACTTCTAACTGCTTTAATTCCCCATCCAGCACCTTCTGAATTACGTGTAACCGCTTTAACTCCTGATGACTTAACATGATAATGTCCTTTCTTGACATACTGCCTCCTTAGAAAAAGTAGGCAGTATAGTGTAAGCGGTTAATTAACCGCTTACACTATACTGCCTTTATCTTTTTAAAAGGCTGAGAAATGGGGCGTAAAATAAGACTTAAAAGTATCAAACATATAATATATTTTTAATAACCTGATAACTGATAAGGCATAGGGTTATAACCCTTATAAGGCACCCGCGTGTCAAGTGCGTAAAATACCAATAGCGGATATCTGTTTAACAAAATAATTTTCTGTATCGACTTACTTGTCTTGACAGTGGTGTCAACTATATTAAAAATCTGATTCTAAATTCATAAAAGATTTACTACAAAATCCAAATTCACCTTTATACCTTCTCCACTTGCCACGCCCTTGGGTGTTTTTGCGATGTATTTCCCGGAGACCTTAAAGACTTTTTCTTTATTATCCCAGATAACTGAACTGCTTTTTATAAGCTTTTTTGACAATAAATCCTCTATGCTAGCTCCTACCAACCTTGTCTCTTGTGTATTAAAATCTATATATGCTTCTTTGGCCTTAACCATAAATGCGAGTGTATCAATCTTATATATTTTCAGGATAAGTCCCTTTTTTATGACACCTCTTGTTATTTGCCCCCTTCGATTTAACTCATATTTATTTTTTTTACTAAGAGATTCTTTACTAAGAGACAGAAGATCTTTACCAAAAGAAAATAGTTCTGCATTTGAATAGGTCTTGTTATCTAGGTATATTTCTAATCTGACATTATAAAATGTAGCTTCATTAAGTGATTTTACATTAAAAATCCAGAATTTCCTGGGATTTACTTTAAATTCATCAGCCTCTATTTTGGCTGTAAGTCTATTGTTTTTGTAAACTGCGTGCAGTAACTTTTCGATCTTTATAGGGTATGGAGAAAGCCGTTCACTTTTATGAAGAGCATGCGGCTCCTTCCTTTGATCAATCTCCCAGATGATAAACCCTAAAGATAAAACAATTACCGATGCAAAAAAAACCGTCCCAAGTTCAACAATCTTTGATTTAATCAAAGCAAATACACTAACAGTTTTCAGCCTTCAGTCTATTCAACTGTGGTTAGAACAATCCTATTGCAGAATATCAGGAATGTTGTCTCCGTTTATGTCTTCATTAATAAATGCCCCTTGTACAAATACTCCTCCAAAATCCGTATCAGGAAAAAGCCCTGATACATCATTACCGGAAAAGGGTGGAATAATATCTCTTAAATCTTGAACTCCTCTCGATCCAAAGAAGTAGGTAAGATCTATTATGGCATCATCCAATAAGTAGGATGATGTATTGTTATCACTCAATGTACATGGACCATACAGACAAGTCTTGGCAACAGCAATTATATTCTTTGCCTCTGTTATCTCTCCTGGAGTCATACCCTCGAGAGTAATTAAGTCATCACTTTGATCGTCAAACTCAGCTTGAATCGAATCTATGCCTAAAACCAGATCATCCAGACTTCCGGCTATATAATCACTGGCACGACTTAGAAGCTCTAAATACGGTCTATCCATATTCAGAGATAGAAAACCAGGACTCCCATTAAGGAACTGTTCCGTTGTCAGGAGATCGCTGTCAATAAACACTAAATATGCACCAGCATCAAAATCAAGGTCGTAAGCATGCTCAATTAAAAGAAATGCCAAGGCACTTTTGATTGCTGACCTGACAATAAGAACATCACCGTAATCGAGATCTACCGTCCCTTCAAAAAAACCTGTCAGTTCTGTCAATTGTTTGTTGAATTGTGTGGAAACATCACCGAGGTTACTAATGGCCCCTTCAAGCTCTGGACGAACAACATTGTATAAAAATGTCTGTAATTCTCCAGCAACAGGAGAATTCTCAGGTGTAAAGTTAGTGCATGAAATTGCGTCAGCATTTGCGCGTGCCAAATCCGAGTCTTCACAGCCTAACCTATCCAGAATATCCCCAACCTTATTCATATCACTGGAGTTTCCGTCAGAGTAGTAATCAAATCCAATGGCGGAGATTCTTGTTAATGCATAAAAAACTCTTGCTGTATCAGCATCGTTAACTGTGTCAGCATCATTACTGGTGGCATTTTCAGCTAAATCAACAGCAGCTTTGAAGAAATCTCTAGATCTTAGTACCCAGCCATTGTTCAAAGCACTAAACCCACTAGCCAGTAACTCGCTCAAAGAAAGTCCTGTGATAATTGGTTTATTTACGACAGAGGGAATACTGGTATCTTCCAATCCAAATTTTATGCCCGAGGCAGCTATTGGAATATTATTGGGGATAGCCTTTCCCGCCTCAATATTAGTATCCACAAAACCAAGGTCGATAGTTACTGAAGAACTTAAAGAAAAGACATTAGTGTCACTTACAGAGTCCCCGTTAGTGTCAAAATAAACAGGATAAATACCAAAACGTATAAGATAGACACGGATATTCTCTCCGATCGGGATACCGGTTAGGGTAAAGGGGTAATTACCATTTACATCAGGTGTCTTACCTGCTGTGTCATCACTGGCAACTATATCACCGCTATCATTGACTGCCAGTATAGTTGTTCCACTAACACTACCGGAAATCGTTACAGTTTTATCAGTACCAGTGCCGTCATCTGTTCCGGGATTATCCCCTGGTCCAGTCCCATCATCTGTGCCGGTATCGCTACCTGTTCCGGTCTTATCTCCCGTATCAGTATCATCATTTGTTCCAGTATTACCATCCGTTTCTGTTTGGCTTCCTGTTAGGGAGTCATTTTTGTCTTTACCTGATCCACAAGCCACGAAACCTGTTGTCAAAAACACAAATAAAAGCAACATGAGTGCAGTATTAAGTTGTTGTACGTTTGTTTTCATTAGATCGCCTCCTAAGCTTGTTAT
>CAYWZR010000086.1:6834-9531 GCA_964462885.1 uncultured Nitrospirota bacterium | reverse complement strand
GTGTCAGTATAGCGCGGTCGTTGATTTTATATACATCCTGCAGAATATCTATGAGTATGGCGAGTGATCTGTTCTGTTTGTCGGTAATATTGGTGTAATGGTACCCCACAAGTTCTATGCCGACAGAGACGTTGCTGATATTGGTTTCTCTGTTCCACATGCTGAGTCCTGCATGGTCTGCTCTGTACTTTTTATTTAAAATCCGGTAAGTACGACCGTTTCTGGCAATGACGTAGTGTGTGTGTCCTCCGTAAGTGCGTTTCCGTCCACGAAAGCTTTTTCCCTTGGAAACCACCTTAAGCGTACTTTTAAGGCCACCTTCAGCTGTATGGACTATTATGTACTTTGTTTTCTTTCTACGAACTTTTTTGAACTTGCGGTTCAGATTGCGGCGATAATCAACAATAGACTTCTGAAAAGAGCGTTTGTCGGTCTTTGTATAGGCCTCGGCAAGTGAAGCTAAATAGGTCAGTGACAGTGCTGTTGCTAACAATATGACCATCAGCCGGAAGAAAAAAATACCGGGAACCGAGGGCTGAGCACTGAAGGGTGAGTGTCTAGTTATCAACTTGTATAGAATCAATTTGGGTAGAAGTAACGCAATAAACTAATATTGTACGCGAAATGATCACAGTTTTTATTAAGCAGTAGGATAATTAACAGGATAAATATAATAAATATTTTAAGAAAATAGACAGGACGATTGTAGGGTCGTTCCCCATCTGAGGGAAAAATTTTGGCATCGATAAAGCTGTGTTCCATTTGCACTTTGGCCAGACTTCATAATTTGGCTGCTTCTAAAATCAGAATAGGTAACTTTTTGATAATGCATCATGTGGATTAGTATACATAAAATTACACTATTACCCCCATTATCTTAGCAGCATTCAGACACTGTCAGTCCGTACTTTTTAAGCAATTCGTGCAATGTAGGTCTGCTTACTTGCAACTCTCTTGCAGCCTTGCTTACGTTGCCGTTGTGCTGCATCAGAGCCTGTTGAACGATGTCGATCTCAGCTCTAGCCCGAGCTTCTTTTAATGTTTTGATCCGCAGTTCCGATCCGAAGGACTCCTGCTGCTTTTCGGAAAACGCCAAGTCTGCCACATCAATAACCGGTCCGTCGGACATAATAACAGCCCTTTGAATTTTGTTTTCGAGTTCCCGGACGTTTCCAGGCCAGTCGTAGTTTCTAAGAGCGGCAATGGCTCGAGATGTAAACCCCTTGAACTTCTTATTGTTTTCTCTGGTAAACCTAGTCAGGAAAGTTCTTGCAAGCAGAGAAAGATCATCTCCTCGGTCTTTCAGTTCTGGCAGGGATACCTGTATCACACTAATTCGGAAAAACAGATCTTTTCTGAACTGGCGCTCGTTAACAGCGCTTTCAAGATCCACATTAGTGGCGGCGATTAGGCGGACATCCACATCTATTGGGGCCATTCCACCAAGGCGTTGAATTGTTCGTTCCTGAGTAAATCTTAGGAGTTTTACTTGCAGATGTCCTGTTAATTCACCTATCTCATCAAGAAACAGAGTGCCACCCTGCGCCTTTTCTATAAGTCCGATTTTGCGTGACTTTGCATCGGTAAAGGCTCCCTTTTCATGACCGAATAGCTCGGACTCAAGAAGGGTTTCAGGGATTGCTCCGCAGTTTATAACTACCAGTGGTTTTTTCCTTCGCAGACTCCTTTGATGAACAGCGCTGGCCACAAGTTCCTTTCCGGTGCCGCTTGCACCGCCAATGAGAATTGTCGCATCTGTGGCTGCTACCTTTTTCACTGTTTCAAAGACTTCCTGCATCTCCGGGCAGTAGCCAACCATGTTTTCGAATACATTAGCTTCAGCCACATGCTCTTTTAGAGTTGTGTATTCTCGCTCAAGTTCAACCAGGCGGAAAGCTCTCTGAAGGATGATTTTAAGCACCTCCATATCAATCGGCTTCTGGTAAAAATCATATGCTCCCAGGCCCACGGCAAAAAGTGCATTTTCACGATCTTCGTTGCCGGTAACAACAATCACCTTAGTGTCATGAGATATCTTCAGTATTCCCTTAAGACATGCCAGTCCTTCTGTCGCACCATCCTCATCTGGAGGAAGACCGAGGTCCAATGTAACCACTTCGGGCTTCTCCTTCTCTGCTACCGCAAGGGCTTCCTGACGGTTTGACACAATGAAGACTTCACAGTCCTCGTAAGTTTCGGATAACCCCCATTTGAGCTGAGTTTGAATGCCTGGATCGTCTTCAACGATAAGAAGCTTTCTCATAACTTGTTTGATTACCTTTCAGTTACTTTTTTAACGGCAGATAGATTGAAAATGTAGTTCCTTCTCCCTTGAGGCTTTCCACTCCGAGCCTGCCTTCATGCGACTCGACAATGGACCTGCAGTGATACATACCGATTCCAAGCCCGCCTTTTTTGGTGGTGCTGAAGGGTTTGAAAAGTTCTTTCTCTATAAAGTCTTGAGACATTCCACAGCCTGTATCAGATATTTTAACACACACTTCAGAGTCGTTAGTTGATACAGAAACTATAACCTTACCAGGTGCGCTTATAGACTCAAACGCGTTTAGAATAAGGTTAACCAGAACTTTTTTTATCTCGTTTTTATCCCCGAGAACGGAAAGAAGTTTTCTATCTTGAAGATCTATTTGAAAATCTATTGTGACATTATCCGGAACGGCCATACTAGAGATTACA
>CAYWZR010000086.1:0-6734 GCA_964462885.1 uncultured Nitrospirota bacterium | reverse complement strand
ATCTATTTGAAAATCTATTGTGACATTATCCGGAACGGCCATACTAGAGATTACACCTTCGATTGTCTCATGCAAATCTACAGGCTGCATACGAAGTGTCTGCTTTTCTTTTAGATGAGAAAGCTTTCGCATAACGCTGGACATTCTGGCTACAGAACTCTGTACAGTGCTTAGCATGTCTTTCTGGAAGTCAGGGTTTCCTATATGATGGTCGGCGTTTTCAAGAAGCATAGAGAGAGATGTAGTCATGTTTTTGAGGTCATGCATTACAAATGAGGTTACCTTAGCCATTGCCTCCATTTCTTTTGATTCTGCAAGAGCGTGTGATAGCGCTGTCTTTTCGATTGCATAGGCTCCCTGTTTTGAGAAGGTCAGCATAAGCTCGTAGTCTTCGTCATCGTACGAGACGCCGCTGATACTGTCTCCCAGCATAATCAGTCCAAGTAGCCTGTCAACAGACAGAACTGGAACAACAACCATAACACCATCTGTCGTAAAAATGTTTTGATGCTCTTGTTCTATTCTGGGGTCCGGCTTATTCCGGTCATAGATCGCCCCGATTTGCGACTGAAAACCCAGTGAGTTGTTCATTTCCAGTCGTGTATCCGGCATAGATCCCTTTTGAGTAGATCTTACCGGCCTACAGTACTTCCCCGTATGATTATTGCTGCATTCCCAATACGATACGTTTTTAACTCCAAATGTTTCAACCATAATGCTGAGTATTTCATCCAGAACTTCGTTCAGGCTGTTGGCGGCTGAGAGTTTTCCAGTGAATTTCAGCCATTCGTCTTTGTATTCGTATCTGTTTCGGTAAAAATTATCTGTTATAAACCGCTTGGACTTTCTTCTGAAACTTTCGGACAGAAACATAATGCTGAACCCTATCATACCGGCAAAGGCGAGGAACAGAATGAGATTTCTGCTTAAATTCTCTCCGAAATAGCGTAGGCCTTCGCCGACTATACCCAGGAAGATAAAGTAGATTCCAATAACAAGGAGGGTAGCGGAGGTGAAGACAACCCGTCTTGAAACAAAAATCTCCACATCCAGAAAGCCCTGTCTTATAAAGGCTGCCGCAAGAAGAATAGTGGACATGACAAAGACGGCGTTCCGCGAGGCAACCATATTCATGTCGATTGAACGATATAGCACAGGGTAACTGTAGTAAAATATAAAAATACCGAGCATTCCACCCACGCCAAGCACTGCGTACTTTATGCTCCACCTGGTTATGCCTCTGGATGCCCAGAGGGTCCCCTCAAGAGTTACCATAGCGATAATTGCTAATACCACTACAGCCAGGTAAAAATAGTAGCCAACTGTATCCAAATATATTAGTCGTTCTGAGAGAAACTCCGGCGAATACATGAAGCTTTCTACCGGATAAATCAAGGCTGTGGCCGTCAATAAAACAGAGATCGCAATCGATATGCCGGGAAGAGACAGGAGGGTGATTCGCTTCTTCAACATACCGTAACGAACCGAAAACAGAAGCCATGACACAGGGAAGACAGCTTCTCCTACCATGGAGAGCTTTTTCCATTTTATTGCATCCCAGTCTCCCTGCAGAGACATATAATCGCCAAGCACAAGGCAGCCAAGAGAAATCATTCCAAGAGCAAACGACTGATTAACACCGGAACGAAAGTTTCTGACTAGAACCAATGCGGTGAAAATTACGCATATGGCTACCTGAACCAGGGATGTAATAGTAAATACATCCATAGAATTTATTCTAACCTAAATTTAGTAAAAGGAAAGAATTCATTATAAAGATATTTGTAAGAGCAGAGAATTTATCGGTGAAAACAAGTAAAATATAATTTATGGAAGAACCCAGAATTAACACATTTGGCACCTATATGAGGAATCTTTACGGTGAAAACGTCTCCAAGGTAAACGTGGACGCCGGCTTTACATGCCCTAATCGTGACGGCACGGTTGCGCGCGGAGGTTGCATCTTTTGTAATAACGATAGTTTCAGACCGGATGCCTGCAAGCCTATAGTGCCTCCGGGGCAGCAGATCGAAAACGGAATACGTTATACTTCCAGGCGTTATAAAGCAAAACTGTTCCTGGCTTATTTTCAGCCATTTACGAATACTCACGCTCCAGTCGAAACACTTGAACGACTTTACCGGGAGGCTCTTTCACACGACGGAGTGATTGGTCTTGCCATAGGCACACGACCGGATTCGGTGGACGAGGTAAAACTGGCCCTTCTTGAGGAACTCGCCCGTGATAATTTCATCTTGGTGGAATATGGGCTGCAATCGGTTCATGACCGCACACTTAGACTGATAAACAGGGGACATACTTACAAGCAGTTTCTGGATACAGTAGAGATGAGCGCAGGCAGAGGGATTCATGTAGGCGCGCATATTATTCTCGGTCTTCCTGGCGAGACACGTGAAGACATGCTATCTGCTGCTGACGAAATATCACGTCTGCCGGTTGAGTTTCTGAAATTACATCAGCTTCAGGTGATTAAAAACACTCAACTTGAACAGAGTTACAAGGAAAATCCCTTTCCGATGTTTGAATACGAGGACTACGTCTCCCTGGTCTGTGATTTTCTGGAAAGATTATCTCCTGAAGTTCATATTCAGAGATTCTGCGCCACAGCACCGCTTGATATTTTGATAGCGCCACGATGGTCGCTCAGCCGTCATCATCTGTTGCTGGATATCCGAAACGAAATGATTCGTAGAAACAGTTACCAAGGAGCTGTAGGGTTGGTCGATCGGGCATCTCTAGTCTCGCTGCCGTTTGAAAGTTGATTAATTTAGATATTTTTCAGACATAGTGACCGGAGCAGTTACCCCCCTTTTTTGGTGGGGTGATATTCAACAAAAGCCAGTAAATACCCATCTGGCGAACGGCTTCGTTGAATTGAGTGAAATCTACAGGCTTGCGTATATAGCTGTTACAACCTGAATTGTAGCTTTCGATAACATCCTGATCCTGCTCTGATGAGGTGAGAACCACAACAGGCAGGATTCTGGTTCTTTCATCGGCGCGCAGGCGTTTAAGTACCTCTAGCCCATCGATTTTAGGAAGTTTTAAATCCAACATGATAAGCGCAGGCATAGTACTTGAATCACGATCAGAATAAGCGCCTGAAGCAAATAGGTAATCCAGGGCTTCGGCACCATCGCGCGCTACCACAACCTTATTTAGGATATTGCTTTTCTTGAGCGCACGCAGAGTGAGTGCTTCATCATCAGAATTGTCCTCCACAAGGAGAATGATCGTCTTATGCATAGCAGTGTAAAACCTCCAAAAACCTCTAAAAAAAGGCGGTTTTTTAAAATTTATAAAGAAGCTCTTTCACAGGTTATTTTATATTTCTATCCCAAAACTAGCACTTTATTATGAACATGTCAAGCACATTTTTTAGGCTCTAGTAAAAAGTCAAAAAAAGTAAGTTTTTCTGAAAACCTCATTTTTTTAAACCGTTCATCTTGTATCAGATGTTTCGCATTCTGTTATAATTCCTAAGATTTGAAATATACTTCCGGGATCTTTTTTTTAAACTAACAAAAGAGTAGAAAAGAGCCTGGATATAACATTAAATATGGAGGATAATTATTAATTATGGTAAAACTCGCCGGCAGAGCTGGATCTATTAAGCCATCTCCCACCCTTTCTATAGATGCAAAGGCAAAGACTATGAAAGCCGATGGGGTTGATGTTGTAGGTTTTGGAGTGGGTGAGCCGGACTTTGATACACCGTCTCATATCAAGGATGCTGCTGTTAAGGCTATAAGAGAAGGCTATACAAAATATATGGCGGTTGGAGGCATCGATCCGCTTAAAGATGCGATTATCGAAAAATTTAAGCGTGATAATGGTTTGGAGTACAAACGTAATGAGATAATAGTTTCCTGTGGGGCAAAACACAGCCTTTATAACTTGGCCCAGGCTATGTATGGGCCAGGAGACGAAATACTGATTCCGGCTCCCTACTGGGTCTCGTACCCTGACCAGGTACTGCTTAATGAGGCTGAGCCTGTAATAGTGCCAACCAGGGAGGAAGATAAATTTGCTCTTACTCCGGAGCAGCTTGAAAAGTACATCACCCCAAAGACCAAAGCATTAATTCTTAACAGTCCGTCGAATCCTACAGGGCTTGCCTATGATAGAAGTGTTCTTGAGGCAGTTGCAGAGCTTGCTGTAAAACATGATTTTTATGTTATCTCTGATGAAATATACGAAAAGCTTGTCTATGACGGTTTCGAACACGTAAGTATTGCATCCCTGGGAGATGAGATCAAGGCACGCACATTTGTTGTAAACGGTGTTTCCAAATCTCATGCGATGACCGGCTGGCGAATGGGCTATACTGCCGGGTCTGCCGAGGTGATCAAGGTTATGACTAATATTCAAAGTCAGTCCACCTCCAACCCCTGTTCCATTACCCAGATGGCCTCGATAGAGGCTTTAAACGGACCGATGGATTTTCTGGACGAAATGATGATTGAATTCGATAAGCGCAGGCATTACATGGTGGACCGTTTAAATGCGATGGAGGGGATTTCATGCCTGATGCCTGTGGGAGCATTTTATGCCTTCCCGAATGTATCCAAATTATATGGGAAGTCTGTGAAGGGTAGGGCGATCAATTCGTCCAAAGACTTAGCCGTCTATCTGCTGGATGAAGCCAAGGTGGCGGCTGTTCACGGAGAGGCTTTTGGGGATGACCGTTTTATACGGCTCTCTTATGCCACATCCCTGGCCAATATCGAGAAAGGCCTGGATAGAATCGAGAAAGCCCTGCAAAATCTGGCCTGATAAGAATGACGACCGGAGCCGTAAAAAACGATAACTTTCAGACCGTGGACAAAGGCACAAATTCTTCTTTTAGATCTGGGTTTGTTTCTATAGTCGGACGTCCGAATGTGGGGAAGTCCACGCTTCTTAATCAGATTCTTGGCGAAAAAATAGCCATTACCACCAGCCGGCCCCAGACAACTCGAAATCGTATTCTTGGCATCTACAACACCCCTGACACTCAAGTGGTCTTCATGGATACCCCGGGTATCCATCGTCCGCAGGACAAGCTTGGTGAATTCATGGTCAAGACAGCTTTTCAGTCGATGAATGAGGTGGATATTGTGCTTTTTGTCGTCGAGCCTGAGCTGCCGGGGCCTGGCGATAGATTTATACTCGATAATCTCAAAAAGGCGTTAACACCAACAGTCTTGACGATTAACAAAGTTGACCAAATAAAAAATGACGCGCTTCTTCCTGTTATAGACAAGTACCGGCAGCTGACCGATTTTGCCCAGACAGTGCCTGTTTCTGCACTAAAAGGTGACAACGTGGAACGTTTAATGGCAGTTCTTAGGGATCTTTTGCCCGAGGGTCCGAAATATTACCCTGACGATATCGTGACTGACCAGATAGAGCGTTTTATGGTTGCAGAGATTGTCCGGGAGAAGACAATGATGCAGACCAGACAGGAGATTCCTTATTCGGTGGCTGTGGAGATTGATGAATTCAGCGAGCGGGAGAACGGTTCTGTCTATATTCGCGCTATAATTTATGTGGAGAGGAAAAGCCAAAAAGGTATTATAATTGGAAAGGGTGGTTTGCACCTTAAGAAAATTGGAATATCGGCCAGGGAGGATATCTCGCGGCTGTTAGGCACTGTGGTATATCTGGACTTGAGGGTAAAAATGAAGGACGACTGGCGAAAAAACTCTTCCAGCCTGAAGCTCTTTGGGTATGAGTAATAAGATTTTTCAAAGGACTGAGGATTAATGCTTGTTCAGATGAAAATTGAAGGTCTATTGTTTGATCCCAGGAGCGGGATGTATATTTTGCTTCTGAAAAATGTACGGAAAGAGAGAACTGACACTCTTCCCATATGGATAGGCAAGCCCGAGGCAGACTCTATAGCGCTTGCCCTTGGCAAGGTTGCTACCCCGCGTCCTATGACTCACGACCTTGTTACAAGCGTTGTAGAGGGGCTGAATGCTTCTGTTGTACGTGTTGTGATAACTGATCTTAAGGACAATACCTACTTTGCCAGCATAGAGGTTTATTCAAATGGCAAATCAGTATTTATTGACTCACGGCCCTCAGATGCCGTAGCTGTAGCAGTTCGAAGCAATGCTCCGATATTTGTAAATCTGAGTGTGATCGAGCGGCAGAACAATGACGATCTCGAAAATTGGCTCAAAAACCTTAAACCTGAAGATTTTGGGAATGTAATGTAGCCTGATACGCATTACTCCCCTCCATTTTATAATGCTTATTCGTACAGATGGAATTGTATTAAAAACATTCGAGTACGGTGACGCTGATCTTATAGCCACTTATTTTACCAGAGATTACGGTCTCTGTAAGGGATTTGTAAAAGGGGTGAGAAAGTTTAAGAGCCGTTTTGGATCCTCGCTTGAGCCTCTTTCTCATGTGCGGTTGTCGTTTTTAGGCAAGGAAAACACTTCACTTCCCAAGGTTACACAATCCGACATTATCGATTCCTTTCACACGCTTCGAGATGACCTTTCAACGTTGATTGCGATGGCTCCTGTTATAGATGTTATGCTTCATCTCTTACATGAAAAGGAACCCCATGTCAACAAGTATTCTCTCTTTCTTGCTGCCTTAAAAAACCTTGAAAAGGCCGAAAATAGAGAGTTGGTCTGTCTGGTTTTCAGAATAAAATTTCTCTGGATGGCGGGCTACGGGCCTAGGGTTGGTGAGTGCGGTGGTTGCGGAAC
>CAYWZR010000085.1:0-9603 GCA_964462885.1 uncultured Nitrospirota bacterium | reverse complement strand
GCGGAAGCACAATAACCCAGCAGCTTGCCAAAGTACTTTTTCTAAGTCCAGAGAAAAAGCTTAAGCGGAAACTTCAGGAAGTAATACTGGCATTCCAGATAGAGATGAATCTGTCAAAAGAAGAGATCCTCGAACTTTATCTGAACAAAATTTATTTTGGGCGTGGAGCTTACGGAATCGAGATGGCCTCCCGCACCTACTTCGGAAAATCCGTGAACGAGTTGAATTTGGCCGAAAGCGCTATGATAGCCGGCTTGATCAAGGCGCCAAATCGTTACTCGCCTTACAACAAATTCTCTAGAGCAAAAGCCAGGCAGAAGATCGTGCTTCAACGTATGGCAAAGGTTGGACATCTGACAACTGCAGAAACAGAAACAGTATTGAAAGTCCCACTGGTTCTTAGAAATACAGCCAGAAGACAAGAAGGACACAACTATTTTCTTGAAGCGCTAAGAAAACAGCTTGAGGATAAGTACGGAACTGAAACACTTTACAAAGGCGGCCTTCAGGTCTATGCCACCATTAACCTGGAAATGCAGACAGCAGCCAGGGAATCGTTAAAGTGGGGACTTCGAAGATTTGACAAACGTCTTGGATGGCGAGGCCCGATAGGGCACAAAAACATAGAGGATAAAATAAACAATTCTCAAAAAACAGGCCTTAGTGCCGGTATGGTTCGGGTCGGAAAAATAGTATCTGGAGTAGTGCTTCGAGTTGATGATAAATCAGCCGAAATTCTTACAGGCGGACGGGTTGGAACTTTAAGTAAAAAAGACGCCTCATGGGCGGCTCTTGTAGCCTCTGGTCCAGGCGAAGCGAAAAAAAATCTTCCATTTAGTCTTGATAAGGTTTTAAAGCCAGGAGATGTGATTTATGTATCTTTTAAACCTTTTAAAAATGAGGATAAAGATAAAGACACTCTACGTCTCAAGCTGGAACAATTACCCGAAATCGAAGGAGCCATAGTTTCTATTGAGCCATCCACCGGCTATATAAAAACTCTTGTAGGTGGATATGATTTTTCTCTGAGTGAATTCAACCGAGCCATCTCTGCCAAACGCCAACCGGGTTCAGCTTTCAAGCCGGTTATATACACTGCTGCGATGGACAGAGGTTTCACTCCTGCTGATATGCTCATGGATGAAAAAATAGAATACAGCCAACCGGAAACCGGCATATGGCAGCCTGGAAACTATAGCAGAAAATATTACGGTCCAACGCGTTTGCGTAACGCACTTGCCTATTCCAGAAATATAATTACAGTTAAATTGCTGGATATGATAGGTATCCCAAGCGCAATTAAAACAGCCAGGCAGCTGGGAGTCAAGGGAGAGTTGCCTAAAGATCTAACTCTTGGCCTTGGCTCTCTGAGCATTACTCCTCTTCAACTTACATCAGTCTTTTCGGTCTTTGCCAACAATGGAGTCAGGGTTGCGCCAACCATGGTTCGCTATATACTGGATGCAAAGGGAAACCTGGTGGAGAATAATGTGCCAGAGGGCACAGAGGCCATAAGTCCCGAAACCGCTTATCTCACCACTTCCATGCTAGAAGACGTGGTCAGGTACGGCACAGGCCGACGCGCAAAAGCTCTAAAGCGGCCTGTTGCCGGAAAAACAGGTACAACAAACGAGCATCGTGACGCATGGTTTCTCGGCTTTACGCCTGACCTTGTAGCCGGAGTATGGGTAGGCTACGACAACACACAGACCATGGGCAAGCGAGCCACTGGAAGCAGCGTGGCTGCACCAATATGGGTCCACTACATGAAGGAGGCGCTAAAAGATACCGAGCCAAGGGAATTTCCAATTCCTGAAGGCATAGTAACAGCCATAATAGACGCAGAAACCGGTCTGCTGGCAACCCCAGACACACCTAAGCGTACAATTGAATTTTTTAAGAAAGACACCGTACCTGAGCGCTATTCCTCAGCCGAGCTCCGCTTTGAAATCGGTTCTCTCCGCTAAAAATAATAATAAATCTTAATGACTCTTAATCAAGAAAGGCTGCCATACAAATAGCTTCCAGCATGCTGGTGCAGTCTGCCTTTCCCTTCCAAGCGATGTCAAAAGCCGTCCCGTGGTCTGGCGAAGTTCGCACGATCGGAAGACCGACAGTAACATTAACCCCTTTATCAAAAGCGATCATTTTAAGCGGTATCAGCCCCTGATCGTGATACATGGCAACCACCATATCCAGCTCTCCCATGTAGGCCTTTCTAAATATAACATCAGGAGGATATGGTCCGCTTACAGGCAGACCGTCACTCTTTGCCTCCTCAATTGCCGGAGCTATATGTTTCAACTCTTCATCACCAAAAAGTCCTGCTTCTCCGGCATGCGGATTAAGGCCAGCCACACCGATACGGGGAGATTTAATTCTCAGAGACAAAGCTGCACTATAGGCCAGGCGAATAGAGGAAAGCACGAGTTCCGAGGTCAGCAGACCTGGAACCTCACTAAGAGGTATATGTATTGTAACCAGAAGAACACGCAGTGGGCCGCCCACTAGCATCATAGCAAACTCAGACGCGCCGGTCAGCTCTGCAAGAAGCTCTGTATGCCCAGGCCACGGATACCCGGCAAGTTTAAGCGATTCTTTGGATATCGGAGCTGTAACCACAGCATCAACCCGACCCTTTAGCGCCTCATCCACTGCCCGGCGAATACATCGGACAGCCACCCTGCCGGAGGCAGCGCTGGGTACAGATTTTAAAGTATCTATTCCGGCAAACCCGGATTCAGAATATATAGAAATTTCAGAAATTATATTCAGCTTGTCAGCAACAGCCTCACCCGGCTTGTCAATTAGATGGATTTCAAGTTTTTTTCCGACCTTTTCCCCAAAAAGCCCGACCGCTGCTTCAATAATTTGGGGATCACCAATGATCACAGGAATGATCCCTGGAAGCTTCTTCTCCCCAATGGCTCCGACGATGATTTCTGGCCCCACACCACCTGGGTCTCCCATGGTAATTGCTACTGTTTTAGTTTTTTTAGACATAAATACCACAAAAATGAACCTTTCTATAGCGTCTTAAAATTAACTGTATAACTAAAACCTTCAGGGTTAAAATAATCAAGCGGCTCTCCATTTACTTCCGCATAAGGATACATAAAATAGTTCAGAGGACCATTACTCTGCGGTGGAGATAAAACAACTCCCCTTCCTCCTCTTTCAAGAACTATTCGGTATTCATCAACTGCACCAAAATAGTACTCATTAAACTCTTTAGCCTGATCAAGAGTTAATCCTTTAGCCAGCATAATCTTTCTGACATCCGCAGGGTCTACCTGCACCCACCCTGTTGCAGGCAGATAAAACTCGGCCCAGCAGTGATAGCCTCCAGTGATGTTTTGTTCAGGCTTTTTACCGAGCCTCAAGCCAAAAACTTCTCTTGCTGGAACATCGGCAGCCCTGGCAAGTGCAACATATACCGAACTTATATCAGCACATTTACCCCCTCTTTTGGTCAGAGTTTCTTCAACTATACCAAGCCCGCATCCTTTAATGCTTGGATCTCGAAAGGTATTCTGAACAACCCAGTCGTAAACTGCTCTTGATTTTTCGAGGATTCCTTTCTTGCCTTCGGTTATTTTATCAGCAATCTCCTTTATCTCTCCATCGGTTGGGATCCACCAAGTTGACTCAAGAAATTGCTTAATCTCAACAGGAATAGGCAGGTCAGCATCTTTTAAATTATCGACTAATCTTTCCTCTGCTTTAGCCTTGAAACTAAACTCCAAAATCTTTCCGCCTGCGACTCCTTCCCATTCACTAAAAAGATAAACAGCTCCGGAAGCTGGCTCTCGATATACTGCCGAACTTTTGAAATTACCGTCTATTTTTACATTTTCAATACTCTGATAGTTGTCTGAAAGAGGGTAAGGCAACCATAACTTCACATTTGTTGATTCCTTTTTTGATTCCTCTTGAGGGGTTATATCTATATTAATTTTAATCGTAACAATACCCTGTCTCGCTTTTGCCGATAATGGATTTGCAAATATTAACAGAAGCACAAATAGTGTGCTGAATGTTACTTTTGTTCTTTTCATTACTTTACCTCCATGTATTTTTTAGTCTTTATGAAAATTATGAAAAATAAAAATGGATTGTAGAAGTAGCAACCATTGCTACGCAAGTTTTTGCAAAAGGTTTTACAAAAAGAATTATTAACCTAAATAGAGGAGGTTTTAAACGACTGGCAGGACTGCAGATATATTACTTTACCAGAGAGCAATAACTAATAGAGGCTGATTCAGAAAATATAAATTATAGGAAGAAATCTTGGTAAAACTCAGACAAATACCACATTAACAGAATGTAAACTCAGATATCTCCGCCTCTTTAGCCGTAAAACCTCGACCAGGTTTTTAGTTTTTCTTCAACCAAAACCCGTCTTGAAAACTCTGGCATAAAAGACTTCAAACAATCCGGTTCACCTCCTTTGAATGTTTTTTAAAATTAGATTGCTTTGTGGTAGATAACGCTTATTTTAGATGAGACACAATCAGAAGTACAACCAAGACATCAACTAAGTTTTATCAAAAAGATGAAATATAGCCAAAACTGGATGTCTCAAAAGCATCCGAGGGCCGGAGTACTTCATAACAGACCTTATTTTCTCTCTCATTGAGGGTTTATAACAATGTACACGGCAGTCAGCACAGGTTGTTTTATTTTCCTGAAACGGACACTTATCAAGACGCGATCCGGCATAATCTAGTAGTTCAGCACAATCCCGACAAAGTTCCGTACGAGTCCCGTGGAAGCTATTACAATATATTTTTAGCATAGCCTGGATGGTTTTCTTTTCTCTTAGGATTCTTGGGGAATTAACCGGCATTTATGAATTTTTTCCCTCTCCGCCGGTTGATACTGACCTCAATACTTCAACCATTGATGCGGCAACCGACGGTGTCAACTGTACTAACCCGTAATTTGTGGAGATAATTTTAGAGTTTTTATAGGATGCTTTGGGTAAACCTTTTTAATAATATGTCTTCGATGTTTTGTCTTGAATCAAATACCGATAAAACAGATACTTTTGATTTACAAATCCGATACATTACTCTCCATTGGACAATGCCATGTTCGTACAGCTCTGGAGCAATACGACATCTTTCAGGGTAAAAGTCCGGGCAACCACGGGGGATTGCCCGGACAGTAGGGGCCGGCCCCCGTGCCTGCCCTGTTTTGGGTTATGATAACAGGGCGATGAGTTTCGTTAATTTGCTTTAATAAATCAGCTGCCTGTGACTTAAGGTAAGTTATTGGTTTTATTTCGTTTTTAATATTCATTATCAACACCTCGAGTCTTTTAAATCATATCATAAAAGGTTCGGCAGTCAAGGTGACTATAATGCAGCAATTATGAGCGAAGTGTTCGCGCAGGTGAAATTATCGAAAATAACGAAGAAAACATGGCGCTTTTTCCGCACCAGATTCATTTTCCTTCTGGGTTCACCAACGGAATTATTATTTGGGCAACCATATTATTATCCGGGTAATCACGTTGTTATTCGGGTAACCACGTTGTTGTCTGGGCAATAACGTTATTGTTTGGGCAACCACGTTATTGTCTGGGTCACCACGTTATTGTCTGGGCAACCACGGGGGGATTGCCCCTACAGTAGGGGCCGGCCCCCGTGCCTGCCCTGCTGGATGCCTGATCAGCCGACATGTTAATTTTATGCGCCTCTTTCGGTTCCGGTAGTTTTACCTGTTAGCATGCCTCTACTAGAAGTTATGACGTTTGGGAGATGCGCCGAACTTCTGCTATAATTCTGTTTCTTCATAACACCTGAAATCATTCTGAAGGGGAGGGCTATGACCCAGAGCAGAAGTAGTTGGAAGTCGAATGCAGGCTTTCTTTTTGCCGCTGTCGGCTCGGCTATTGGTCTGGGCAACGTATGGCGCTTTAGCTATATGGCGCACCAGTACGGCGGTGGCGCATTCCTGGTTCCGTACCTGGTGGCGCTGATTATCGCAGGCATACCTATAATGATTCTGGAGTACGGCCTTGGGCACCGAGAGAAAGGTTCCTCCCCGCTCAGCTTCGCCAGAATGGGCGGTCGGTTTGAGTGGCTAGGCTGGTGGATGCCGGTCGTGGCCATGTTCGGAATAATGCTCTACTATTCTGTGGTAATCGGATGGTGCGTGAACTACTTATTTTACGCGTTTCAACTTTCCTGGGGGACGGACACACAAGGTTTCTTCTTTAAAGAATTTCTTCAACTTTCGGACTCAGCGGCTGATTTTGGAGGTATAAGGATTCCCATAGCCTGCTCCACCTTGCTGGTCTGGGTGCTTTGTTGGATGATCTGTTTTAGAGACATTCGCCACGGCATTGAAAAGGCAAGCATGATTTTTATGCCGATCATGTTTCTGCTTACTATTGTAATCGTCCTTTGGACCTTCTCTTTGGAGGGAGCGTCAGATGCCATTTTAAAGCATTACCTGCACGCAGATTGGTCAAAAATAAATATTTTCTCGACTGATGCTTCTGTACGAAGCGAAGCAGGAAAGGTCTGGACAGCCGCATTTGGCCAGATATTTTTTACTCTTTCACTTGGGTTTGGAATAATGATCACTTACGCAAGCTATCTTCCAACAGAAAGCAATATAAGCAAAAACGCCTATATTACATCTATTATTAACTGCCTCTACTCATTTATTGCAGGTTTTGCTGTCTTTGGTATCGTGGGTTTCATGGCCCAAAGCCAAGGAGTACCGTTTGAGGAAGCAATAAAGGGTGGACCGCAACTCGCTTTTGTCGTCTACCCAAAGGCCATAACCATGCTTCCAAGCTTTAACACTCTGTTTGGTGTGCTTTTCTTTCTAATGCTTGTAATTGCGGGAATTACCTCTGGAGTCTCACTCGTAGAGGCATTCACTTGCTCTGTAACTGATAAGTTTGAATGGCCCAGGAAACTGGTTGTGACAATGATCTGTATTACGGGTTTTCTGGGCAGTCTTGTCTTTACCACACGTGCAGGTCTGTATCTTCTGGACATAGCCGATCATTTCATAACAAACTATGGACTCGTATTAGGCGGTCTACTAGAGTGCGTCATTATCGGCTGGGTGTTTAAAGCAGCGGCGTTAAGAAACCATATAAACAGCAGAGGAACCCGGATTCCGGCCATATGGAATTTTCTTATCCGCTATACAATTCCGGGTTTACTAGGCTATTTTCTCTACCTTTCGCTGACTAATGACCTGGAGAAAAACTACGGCGATTATCCCACAGACCAACTCCTTATCTATGGCGTGGGTTGGATGCTTATCTGCCTGATCGTTGCGCTGGCTTTTGCATTTAGTCCGTGGAAACCCGACAAGCTTAAACGCCGCCATCGTCCGGAAGAAGATGATTTGTTGGTGTAATAATAAAAAAATTGTGAATTAAGAATTGTGAATTAAGAATGGTGAATGGTGAATGGTGAAAAAAATTTGCCTATTATAAGGAGTCTACTTAAGTGGAAGAATACAGTGAAATAATTAAGCAGAGAATTAAAACTATCGAAGAAATCCGTGAGATGCAGGTGGATCCTTACAGCAGCCAGCCCTACAAGGTTGAAAATACGGCTGAAGAACTGATTGTAAAATACTCGGAAACTTCTGTTGAAGAACTTGAGTCAAACGAGATAAAGTGTTCGGTCGCAGGAAGGATTGTAGCGTTAAGAAGCTTTGGAAAGGCCGCGTTCGCGCATGTGCAGGACAGCTCTGATAAAATTCAGGTTTTCTTTCAGAAAGATAAACTGGGTGATGATTTTAAACTATTTAAGAAGCTGAACATCGGGGATATTATCGGACTAAGCGGCACGCTATTTAGAACTAAGACAAATGAGCTTACCATTAATGTTTCATCTTACCGGCTTCTTACAAAATCCGTGCGTCCCCTGCCCGAGAAGTGGCACGGCCTTACTGATATAGAAACCCGTTACCGGCAGAGGTACGTAGACCTGATCGTAAATCCGCAGGTAAGAAACACATTTAGAACACGAAGCAGAATCATCCGCAGTCTCCGTGATTTTCTGGATGCCAGGGGATTTATGGAAGTCGAAACCCCTATGATGCAGCCTATTCCTGGAGGTGCTACGGCTCGCCCTTTCAAAACACATCACAACGCCCTGGGACTGGATCTTTTTCTTAGAATAGCTCCTGAGTTGTACTTGAAACGTCTTCTTGTAGGCGGCTTCGAACGCGTTTATGAAATCAACCGAAACTTCAGAAACGAGGGCATATCAACGCGTCACAACCCTGAGTTCACGATGGTTGAGTTCTACATGGCATATTCGGATTACAGGGAAATGATGGAGCTGATGGAGCAAATTATTACCGATGTTGTAAAGGAGACACTTGGAACACTGACTATCAAATATGGAGATAACGATATCGATCTAACTCCGCCATGGCCGCGAATTCGTATGGTAGATGCTCTTCTTGAGGCAGGCATGCCGGAAAAAGCTCTATCTGACTTGGCCGAATCAAAAAAGTGGGCAGCTGATAAAGGTGTTAAGCTTGATGATGTTCATTCACTTGGCAAGGCCCTGGATGAGATATTTTCGGAGCTTATCGAGCCATCACTTATTCAGCCCACCTTTGTCATAGATCACCCGGTTGAACTGAGCCCTCTTGCCAAGCGCAAAAAGGATGAACCGCAACTTGTCGAAAGATTCGAGCTATTCATTGCCGCAAGAGAAATTGCAAATGCATTTTCAGAGTTAAATGATCCATTTGAACAAAAAAACCGCTTTAATGATCAAGTGACGGATCGCGAAAAAGGCGATGACGAGGCTCATCTGATGGATGAAGATTTTGTAAGAGCTCTTGAATATGGTATGCCACCTGCAGCCGGAGCCGGAATCGGTATTGATCGCCTGGTTATGCTTCTTACCGACTCGCCGTCCATACGTGACGTAATACTCTTCCCGCAGCTTAAACCCGAGGCGTAATGAGTCTTCCATACCAGATATTCGTTGGTTTCAGATACCTGCGGGCAAAGAGGAGAAACCGTTCAATCTCGGTAAACACTGCTATATCCATAGCCGGAGTAGCACTCGGTGTTATGGCGCTTGTCACAGTGCTTGCGGTTATGACCGGTGCACAGGAAGACCTGAGGAAAAAAATCCTCGGTGTAAGCGCCCATGTGATCGTGATGGAATACAGCGGTAATATGAAGGATTATTCCGAGGTAATCGAAGTTGTGGAGAGCGAACCTGACGTAACAGCGTACTCACCGTTTATCCTGGGTCAGGTGATGCTCAGCTCCGGAGACAGAGTACACGGCGTGGCGTTAAGAGGTATTGATCCGAAGCTGGAGATTCAAACAAGCGATCTTCTTGAGAATCTAGTTAAAGGTTCGCTTGATTTCAGTGTCAAGTCTTTGTCGGAAAACAGTGATAAAAAGTTGCCGGGGATTGTACTTGGCACAGAACTAAGCCGTATTCTAAGTGTTCAACTTGGAGACCGGGTCAACATGATATCGCCGCTTGGCGCAATGGGTCCTATAGGTATGATCCCGCGAGTAAAAGGATTTAGGGTTACAGGCATGTTTGAGGTTGGGATGTTCGAATATAATGCCGGCCTGGCATATAT
>CAYWZR010000084.1:0-9664 GCA_964462885.1 uncultured Nitrospirota bacterium | reverse complement strand
CACTCATGCACCCAGTACAGCAACATTAATGACTAGAGTAAAGGGGATATGCAGTATTTCTAATTATTCTGGACACACCGAGTTTTTTGATAACATCGATCTTTTGCTTTTTTATCAGTTTAAGAAATCAAAACTTGTTGGACCAAAAGTTTACGATAAGTTTAAAAATTACGATGACATATTGGAGATACTAAAAAGAAAATTTGGGGATGACTCAGAAATCAAAGAAGGTGAAAGTAGGTATGTTAAAAAAGAAGAGTTATGTGGTACGATAAAATCAGAAAATACGAATTGGTATGATGAAGAAAACTTCATGGAATATATCCAACTTTTTTCTAATAATCACATACTATATAAATATGCTCGTTTTGAGGCAGTACACAATGCAGCCTTTCCACTTGTGAATTCTTCTTACAATCCAGAAACAGAAAAAACAACCTATAGAGATAATCATCAAGTAGATAGAGATGTTGTTTTGAGTTCTCTAAAAAATATTGTGGCTAGTTTAAAAGATAAATGTGTAGGCTCAGAAACATGGACATGGGAACTATAGGCGCATATAACAAGACTAATAAATCAAAATCTTTTATTTAAAATGGAGGGCTAACAAATGCTACAAAAGCAAAAATTGTTTTCTGAATGTTTGCCGTTGATGGTGGTAGGAATGATCTTTTTTGCATCTATATCTGCGTGCAGCCACCAAAGGATAACAAGGGACATAGACGTAACGTCAAAGACAAAATATTCGGGAATTATAAATGGCAGCCCGATGGAGATTGACGTAGTGGCGACATTCAACACAGGTCGTGGTGGTACTTCGACCTGCAAGTTCACAAAGCTTCCGCCAACTTTTAATCCGGCCACTTTGGGCACTCACACGTGAACCACCCATCATTCATCTGCCGGTCTTGGCAGATTCCAGAATGATCCGATGGTCGTTAATTTATACGACTTGACAATGGGAAACTATAGAATTTCTAGAACGATCTCATACCCTGACTTTCCTGAAAGCAAAATAGTAACTGATGGAAAGGTCAAAGCAACCAAGAGTTCAGAATGGAATACAAACATAACTATCAATGGAACATACAACGGCCCTACCGATATTGTTTCGGTAAAGGACTATCAAATCATATGGACTATTGACGGTAAGAACATTCTTGAATCGGGCAGTGCAACACTTGAGTTGAAGTCCGGTGGATCTGTTCGCCAGGTTTGGACATCAAAGATTACACCTGAGCAGAGCTTCGATAAGTTTCCTCAGGCGGGTGAGCTAATTACGATATCATTTTCCATATTTCAAATTGATGGAAATAGCATGAGTTACAAATGGGAAGGAACGGCTAAGGTGCGACCAGAAACTCTCTAAATGCCGAACGAATAAAGGTTAGTTCGTTCGGCACACGATTTAACCTTTATTCGTTGTAAGATCAAGTGGGGGGTCAGGATTTCCATTATTTTTTCATATCAGTTGTTCACCGGTTGCAAGTTGCAAGGGTCGTTATTTGTTAATTTGAGGTTAATTTAAGGGTCGATCCTAGGCGGGTCAAGGGGGTGAAACTCTTTGAGTTTTGACCCACAATCTGGTCATGAACAAAAGGGACGACGCCCAGCCATAGTAATCAGTAATACTTTTGCTTTATTTAATCAAAAAACAGGATTAGCTATGGCATGTCCTATTACAAATACAGATCGTCGTTATTCTTTCCATATAAAAATACCTTTTTCCTCCTCCTTTTCAGGTTTTGTGATGGTGGATCAGTTGAAATCAATAGATTATAATACTCGAAAAGCAAATTTTATTGAAAAGGCTCCTGACAAATTGTTGAATGAGTCACTTGCGATTTTGGATGCTTGTATATACGAATGACTTGTCTAGTCGGGATACGGACCCGTATATCGAGGAAGTTGAGGACGTCGTTACTTACGTTGCATAAGTGTTACCAGTTAAACTTTGACTAGGTTGACTCTATCCTTAATTTAAAGGCTTAAAACAACACCTCATCCAATAAATAATGACTAATCCCCTTGTTTCCTATATAATAAGTTGCCCAACCGGTGAGGTTAATAACATTTGTTGTGAGGAGGTTTTTTTAGATTGATTTCAAGATATACCCGAACTGAGATGGGACACGTATGGATGGACGAAGCTAGGTTTGAGCGCTGGCTACAGGTTGAAATTGCAGCATGCGAAGCATGGTCCGAGCTTGGGAAAATCCCCAAAAGTGCTCTCTCTGTTATTAAAAAGAAAGCCGCATTCGATCTGGCCCGGATTGATGAGATCGAGGCTGAGGTCAAGCACGATGTGATCGCTTTTTTAACCGCTGTAAACGAAAAGGTTGGAAAAGAGGGCCGGTATATTCATAAGGGTCTCACATCATCCGATATCGTGGATACAGCGCTTTCCCTAGGCATGAGGGAAGCCGCAGATATTGTTATCCGGGATATTAAAGACCTTATGAAGGTTTTAAAAAAGCAGGCCCATAAATATAAAAAAACTCCTGTCATGGGACGCAGCCACGGGGTTCATGCAGAACCCATGACATTCGGTCTTAAGTTCGCGCTATGGTACGAGGAGATGAAGAGAAACCTAGAGAGAATGAAGCGTGCCCGTGAAGTCATAAATGTGGGCAAACTCTCAGGCGCAGTAGGAACATTCTCTAACGTACCGCCCAGGCTGGAAGAGAAGGTACTTCGAAAACTAAAACTCAAGCCGGAACCGCTGGCCACCCAAGTGGTACAAAGAGACAGGCATGCGGAATACCTGGGAACCCTTGCTATTATCGCAGCAGGAATCGAAAAGATATCTGTGGAGATAAGGCACTTGCAACGTACCGAAGTGAGGGAAGCCGAAGAACCGTTCTCCAAAGGGCAGAAGGGTTCCTCTGCAATGCCGCATAAGCGAAATCCTATCGGGTGCGAAAACCTCTCCGGGCTTGCCCGCGTTGTACGCTCCAACGCTATGGCCGCCCTGGAAAACATCCCTCTTTGGCATGAACGCGATATATCGCATTCTTCAGTGGAGCGGGTAATTATCCCTGACAGCGCTATTTTGGTGGACTACATGCTTGCACGCCTCACACGCATTTTATCCGGGCTTCACGTATACCCGGACCGGATGCTGCAAAATATGTCGGCAAGTAGAAACCTCCACTATTCGCAAAGAGTATTGCTTGCTCTTGTAGAAAAAGGAATAGCACGCGATGATGCATATCTTATGGTTCAGAGAAATGCGATGGAGAGTTGGGAAAAAGGTACGGATTTCAGGGAACGCCTTGCCGCAGATTCAGAGATTACAGAGTGTCTAAGCAGTGCTGAACTTAACTCACTATTTGATCTTAAACCATATCTTGAACATATAGATTACCTATTTAAAAGAGTCTTTAGTAAGTAATCCTGCTCAAGCACAGAAACAGAAATCATAACTAATTTTATGTATGAATATCAGAAAAATAATCGTTTTTTTGCTCAAATTGCAGATGGAGTAAAAGAACTAGGGACCGAAGAACTGCATGAACTTGGCGCACATAACATAAGCCCCACATATAGGGGAATCTATTTTGATGCAGACCAGGAAACGCTTTATCGTATTAATTATTGTACAAGACTTGCTTCAAAAATACTTGCGCCTCTCATATGGTTTCATTGTCACACTACCGATCAGTTGTACAAAAACGCAAAAAAAATAAACTGGTCAGACCTCATTCCTCAAAACAATACATTTGCCATTTTCAGCAATGTATCAAACAGCAAGATAAAGAATTCACAATATGCATCTTTACGTTTAAAAGACGGGATCGTCGATTCATTCATGGAACGTTCAGGAGAAAGGCCTGATATTGACCCAAGAAACCCGGACATATGGCTGAACCTTCACATAATGAATGGGAAAGCGACTATTAGTCTGGATACATCCAGAGGCTCTCTTCACAAACGTGGATACAGAAAGGACTCAGTAGAAGCTCCTATGCAGGAGACTGTTGCTGCTGCCATTATCAGATATACAGAATGGAACGGCTCTGTTCCTCTTTATGATCCAATGTGCGGTTCTGGAACTTTACTTAGTGAAGCGCTGATGCACTATTGCAGAATTCCTGCCGGTATTTTTCGCCGCGACTTTGGGTTTGAATTTCTGCCGGACTATGATGAAGATTTATGGAATAAAGTAAAAAAAGAACTCGATCGGCAGATTAGAAAACTGCCGGATGGATATATTTCTGGGAGTGACTCTTCTGCAAAAGCTGTTGATATAGCAAAAACAAATATACAGAACCTGCCTCATGGAGGAAAAGTAAAACTTAAACCGCTTGATTTTAAAAAAATAAAAGGCCTGCAAAATGGAGTTATTATAACAAACCCTCCTTACGGAATCCGTGTGGGAAAAGGACAGGATCTTGATCTACTTTATAAAGAATTTGGTGATTTTTTAAAGCAGAAATGTAAGGGTTCTACCGCCTATGTTTATTTTGGAAAAAGAGAATTCATCAAAAAGCTCGGACTGAAACCATCATGGAAGAAACCGCTTGAATCAGGCGGTCTTGATGGAAGGCTGGCAAAATATGAATTATTCTAAGAATTCTAATTTTTTAAAAAATTCTAAAAAACATGAACAGTGTTCGTCATTTGATAATCTACAGACCACAGATAACGGTTTTACAGAAATTCCATCAAAAAGCAAAACACAAAAGAAAAAAGAGGCCACAGCTTTGCAAGTGCTTGGTGAAAAGCTTGTAAAGTTACCAGCTAAACAGCTCGAAAAAATCGACCTGCCAGAGGATGTCTATGATGCTGTCCGGTTTGCAAGAACAATCAGAAAATACGGCGCACTCAAAAGGCATATGCGGTATATTGGTACATTAATGCGTAAGATTGATCATATACCTGTTCAGGAAGCTCTTTACAATATAGAACAGGGATATTAGGAAGCATCCGTGACTACCATAAATGAGATTAAACGTTTTCATTCCTGCCGCCGGACTGGGCAAACGGCTTCAGCCAATCACCCACCACCTGCCTAAGCCTCTTCTTCCCATACTAGGCAAGCCTCTGCTTGAGCATGTAATCGAACGCATAGCTCCTCTGAACGCAGCAAAAATAGGGATAAATCTCCATCACCTTCAAAGTCAGGTTTCGTCCTGGATAGTAAACTCAAAATACGCCAGCCAAATAGAGATGTTCTACGAAGACGACCTGCTTGGCACTGGCGGAGCAATCAGAAATGCCGGTCTTCTTCTTTCAACCTGTACCTTTCTGGTTCATAACACAGACATACTTTCAAATATCGATCTCGGAATGCTTATTAAAGCCCATGAAGCTTCCGGCAACTTGGTCACCCTGGCCGTACACGACTATCTGGGATTGAATAATCTTCGACTAGACTCTGAGGGTTTTCTTAGAGACGTGGTGAAATTGTCAGAATCTCAAACAGCATGCAAAGGCATGTTGAGACAGGCTGCCTATACTGGAATTGCTGTCTATAGCCCTGATTTCATCAAACACATACCAGCAGGAAATTCGGGCATGGTATCGTGCTGGCTGAAAGCCCTGGCCTCAGGCGCAAAGATAGGTACTATGGATGTGACAGGTACAGCATGGAAAGACCTGGGCCACCCCGAGTCTTTTGCAGAAGCGATATGGGACAAACTTAGCAGCCAAGGCGAGAGAGCTTTTATCCATCCAAATTCTTCTGGGTGCAAACACGTATTTTTTCAAGGCATGGGGGTTATTGAGAGCAATGCCACAGTTACCGAACCAGTTACTCTAGAAAGCTCCATTCTTCTTCCAGGAGCATTGGTAGACGGAAGTCAAAATAGAACAAATCAAATAATAGGACCGGACTACTCTATAGCTATAGAAAATTCAGAACAGACTGCCTGTGATAAAATCTGGAATAAAGACAGAGATTCAGCACCTGAAAGACTACTTGAAGAACTACTTGAAAAATTACTTAAAAAACCGGAAATCCCGCAAAAACTAATAGAAGAAGTTTTTGGCCTTAATGCCCCCCTGTTATCCGTTTCTAGGTTAAGCTTCGGTGGTTCAGACAGGTCGTATTACAGGCTACGCCTGGACAGCAGAAGTGCAGTCCTTATGATCACAGATAAAACAGATCCCGACTACGAACGCCAGCTTGAATACAGCAGGTTTTTCAGCAGATTGGGATTACCAGTACCTCGTCTTCTGGCTGCTGCTCCAATCGGAAATTCTGATATGGCCAAACAATCAGCTATATTTGAAGACCTAGGTGATTTTTCACTCTATTCCTGGATGCATTGCCGTCGCCCGGCTAAAGGTGTAGAGAATATGTATAAAAAGGTGTTGAAGATTATCGTCAAGATGCATACATACTCTGGTACGATAAATGACGAACGTTCTTTCTTAAAATTCAGGAACTTCGACTATGACCATCTACGCTGGGAAAGTTCATATTTTCTCCTAGAATTCGTAACGAACTATTGCCAGCAGGAAATCGTTGACCATGCTAATCTGGAGGATGAACTTCATCGTCTTGCGGTCGAGGTGGACAGTCATCCAAAAAAAATAATTCACCGGGATTGCCAATCGCAAAATATCATGATTACACAGAACCAGAATTCCTGCCTGTCCTGCTTGCCTTATCTAATAGATTACCAGGGTGCTAGAATCGGGCCGCCTGCATATGACCTGGCCTCACTGTTATGGGATCCCTACGTTAAAATTGAAGAAAATCTGCGGGAAAGACTTGTAGACTATTACATCAAAGACCGAAAAAGGACCGAAGGCGAGAACTTTGACCAAGCTCTTTTCCGGCACGCGATTATGCCCTGTCTCCTTCAACGTCACATGCAAGCACTTGGAGCATACTCGTTTCTATCAATGAAAAAAGGGAAGTTATATTTTGAGAAATTCATACCAAGAGCTTTTAATCTGCTCCAGAGCGAACTCAAACAAGTGAAAAACAAATTTCCGGTTCTGTACAAACTTGTTCAAACAATACAAACTAAACAAACTTAACAAACTAATTCTTAAACCGGGCTGATTTTTTCCGAGCGAACATTGAACATAAAGTATTTAATCCAGTCAAAGCCGAATTCCAGAAGAGATACATTGTCTTTAAGTATTTTTTCCATCCAAAACTTATCCACCTGATAACGCTTTAAAAAAGAGCTTTCCGTGATAAATTTTCTGAACTGGTCGAGATCGAAACAGACCATATAAGCCATACGTAGATTTTTGCTGTCAGAGCCGTCAGGCCCCCATGGATTTCGCCTGAACAAAAGGCTTATCTCAGCCCATAGTTCTCCCATGCGGTTGTATTTCAAAAGCCCCTGCGCCGAAACCCACGAATTGGTAGTCCATTCAGATTTTCTACCATGTCCCTGGCAGTATGGTAGTTTTTGTAAATAATAAATCTCCTCCAGGGATTCTTTCTTAAACGGTTCCAAGGAAACAGCACGCTCAAGCGGAAACATTCGGCAGGCATCCGGCCTATCCTCGTATACCGAACAGCCTTGTTTTTCAAGAAATGGGCAGGCATGCGCGTCGTTGTCTCTCATTTTGAGCATAATAGAGGGGAAATGCGGATTGGATCTCATCGAGTTATATGTGTATTGTTTCAGAAACTCACCCGAGGAGACTTCGAGTTTTTCGCACAAACGTAAAATATCGTAGGGATATAGCTCAAGGTCCGGATTATGACAACACCGGTTAAAGCATTCCACGGTCGTATCACACAGGAACTTAAAAGTTTGATCCCCCAAAGGCTCTCTGCCAGCGGGGTAGGTTTTGTTTGTATGTTGATTTTGGGTCATGAAAATAATTCTCTTGTATTTTTTTGCCTATTCATGCAAATTATATGGTAACAATACCATAAAATGGGGAGCTAAAAATATGGTAACAGTTTGTCCAGAATGCAATACTAAACTCAAAGTTGACGAAACTCTAACCACTGAAGAAACGGTAAAGTTCAAGTGTCCGAAGTGTGGATCTGTTCTTCGTGCGCAAAAATCCAATGTCGCAGAGATGGTAGAAAAGGCACGAAGGTTTGCAAAAACAGTAATGTCTGATATCGCCCTTTATAACGCCAATATTGTTGAAGATGCCATCAGAAATGATACCTTCTTTGACATCCTGGGTGAAGAGATCCGGGAGGGAGCAAAGCTTTATAACAGCCGGGTCTCGCCAGAAGTAAAAGCCACAGGCGATTATTACCGTGAGGCTATTGAAGAGTTTCTTAGAAAAAAACGCGAAGAACTAGGATTGTAAAGATTTATCCCGAAAGAATTTCGCAGTTTCACGTTGCAAATTTAAAAAGCAACAATGTATAGTATGCAACCGACAGTTGAACAATTTGTCGCAAAATCAGTAGGTCTATTTTTTTTCGGAGGTGATTTGTGTTTTCAAATATAGCCTATGCCATGGGTCAGCAATCTGGAGGGGGAGCTCCAAGTGGTGGTGATATGGCACAAGGATTAGCCCAGTTTTTTCCCCTAATTTTTATTGTTGTAATTTTTTATTTTCTCCTAATTCGTCCACAGCAGAAGCGAGCCAAGGAAACAAAGCAGATGCTGGAAAACTTAAAAAAAGGTGATAAGATTATCACATCAGGAGGAGTTTACGGACTTATCGAAGGCTTAAGCGAAAAGGCTATAACAATAAAAATAGCGGAAAACGTAAAGATAAAGGTTTTACGTTCAAGCGTCACCGCGGTTAGATCAGGCAGTGATGATTAGGGTCTTCGTAGTGTCAAAAGCCTGATCCCCTTGCACTCTGTCCACCCGCTTCTTTCTTAAACCTCAATTCTCTCGCCAGTGAAATGGATGCAAGGATTTTTTGAGGAGAAGACATATCTGCAGGAGAACGAATGAAAAAGAACATTTTATGGCGGTTGATTCTTATCGGATTTTCGGTTGTTATGGCCCTGGTCTTCCTCCTGCCGGCAACCCCGATCTTTGATAAGATGCCCCAGTGGTGGAAAAACGTTATGCCTTCCCAGGCAATCGTACTTGGTCTTGATCTGCGCGGAGGTCTACACCTTGTCTTTGAGGTGGAATGGGATAAGGCGGTAGATGTTACAACAGTGCGAACAGCCCGGCGTCTTAGGGAAGCCTTTGAGAAAAAGAAGATAGACGCGGAGGTTAAGCGTAACGGGACTGAGTTTAGAATAGTAACCTCGGATACAGAGGCGATTAAATCTGTTGTTGAGGAAGAATTCCCCCTTCTTGAGAGTGTTTTCACTACAGGGAACGATGTTGTATTCAAGCTTAGCGATGAGGATGTTAAGCGTATCAAAACCAACTCCGTTGACCAGGCAATCGAAACCATTCGTAACCGAATAGATGAATTTGGTGTTTCTGAGCCAACGATTCACCGCCAAGGCAAAAACGAGATCGTTATTCAGTTGCCAGGCGTAAAAGACCCGAAGCGGGCCATCGATATTATAAATAAGGTTGCCCTGCTTGAGTTCAAACTACTCGATGAGACCAGCCCGGTAGCTGCCGAGTTGCCCTCTAGCATAGCCGCAGGTGAAGAAGATAAAATCTTAGAGCAATTCGCAGATAAAATACCTGAAAATGACGAGATACTATTTGGCAGGCGAAAGGTGGACAGACAATCCGGTACAGCCTCCAAACGCGTCTATCTTGTAAAGAAAGAGTCACGTCTGACTGGAGATCTGCTTACCGGT
>CAYWZR010000083.1:0-9714 GCA_964462885.1 uncultured Nitrospirota bacterium | reverse complement strand
TCTGGAGAACTTTTGCGCCAAGACTTGCCATTTCCAGCATTTCATCGTACGAGATTTTGTCGAGTTTTCTGGCTCCGGGAACCATGTTTGGATCAGTGGTATACACACCATCCACATCAGTATATATTTCACATAAATCAGCGCTAATAGCCGCAGCAATGGCTACAGCAGATGTATCTGATCCACCACGGCCGAGTGTGGTAACCTCTTCTTCCGGCCCTATTCCCTGAAAACCGGCCACAACCGGAATATGACCGGTTTTCAGAGCTTTTTTTAAGCGCTCGGCTGTAATGTTTTTTATGCGCGCTTTTGTATGAGATGAATCGGTTTCTATACCCACCTGACGACCTGTAAAGCTTAAAGATTTCTCTCCAAGTTCGCGGATTGCCAGGGCGGTAAGAGCACTGCTGACCCGCTCGCCGCTGGACATAATCATATCCATCTCGCGTGAATCAGGGTTTTTTGTTATACCGGCCGCAAGAGCTATAAGTCTATCTGTCTCGCCTGCCATGGCTGAAACAACGACAACAACACTATTGCCTTTTTTTTTGGTAGCTACCGCTCTTTTGGCCACGTTTTTCATCCGCTCCACATCGGCCACCGAGGTTCCACCGTATTTCTGAACAATCAGCACTTTCAGCTTTTCTCCAAAAAAAAGTCCATCAGTTTATAGCCATGCTCAAAAGTAACGGCATCAGGATCATTTTTAATGTCTTCGTCGAATAAGCGTTGTTTAGAAAGTTTGTCACCTTTTGTATACATGAGAAAAGGCACAGGCTCAGACGAATGTGTCCGAATTTCTATCGGGGTAGGGTGGTCTGGCATAACAAGCACCCTGTAGCTGTCGCCAAGCTTTTCCAGACCCTGAAGAACCGGGCCGACAATTCTGCGGTCGAAATCTTCGATTGCGGTTAGCTTATCCTTGATATTACCAGTATGGCCAGCCTCATCAGGTGCTTCAACATGCAGGTAAACCATATCAAGCCGTTCCAGGGCTTTCAGCGAAGCCTCAACCTTTCCCTCGTAGTTTGTATCGATATAACCTGTGGCGCCCTCAACGTTTATCACTTCAAAACCAGCGAGCACGGCGATTCCTTTGGTCAGGTCCACAGCTGAAATAATAGCTCCGGATTTGCCGTGTTTTTCTTTGAATGTGGGCATGGCAGGTCGTCTGCCCTGTCCCCACAGCCATATACTGTTTGCTGTTTTTTTACCAGCAGCCTCTCTCTTTAGATTTATTGGATCTTTTTTCAGTATTTCCGCAGAGGCTTTCATAAGATCTCTAATTGTTTTTTCTCCATCTCCTTTTGGCAGGTATTCAGAGATTTCCTTATCGGTTATATCGTGCGGTGGGGTGCAGTTGATTTTATCTTTTCCCTTGTGCCAGACCATAAGGTGTCGATAGCTGATACCCGGATGAAAATGAATTTCGTCTGTGTCCAGTTTTTTCTTTATTGATTTGATCAGACCGTCTGCCTCTTCCGTAGTGATATGTCCACCGCTATAGTCATCCATAATAACAGCGCTGTCGTTGCCAGGTGTTAGTGTCACCAAGTTGCACCGGTAGGCAACATCACTGTCGTTCAAACGTACTCCCATACTGGCTGCTTCCAGAGGCGCTCTTCCTGTGTAGTAACTTGCGGGGTCGTAGCCGAAGATAGAAAGGTTAGCCACATCCGAGCCTGCAGGATAGCCATTCGGGACGGTGCGTGCAATGCCTACCACAGCCGAGTCCGAGGCAAGGTTATCCATGTTGGGAGTGGCGGCAGCCTGCATGCATGTTTTACCGCCAAGTTCTTTAAGCGGCCATCCGGCCATTCCATCACCAAGGAGAATGATATGTTTCATTTTGATTTGTTTTTGTTGGTTTTATTGTTTAATCGGACTTATCAGACTTATCAGACGGATCGGACCGATTAAAACAACGTTTTTTCTGTACCCGGACAACTTTGAACTGCTTTTACTTTTAAATGAATGTTAAAAAACGATATCTTTTAATATATCGACCACGCTGTCCACCGATGCTTTAACTTTTCGGGGTTGAGAAGCATTTTTGATTGCTACGTCCGGGTCTTTTAAGCCATGTCCCGTAAGAGTGCAGACCACTTTAGCTCCTGTTTTCTTGAAATATCCCTGCTGTGCCAGCTTTATCACACCGGCAACTGATGCTGCCGAGGCAGGCTCGCAGAATATTCCTTCCAACGAAGCGATTGAGCGATAGGCGCTAAGGATCTCTTCGTCTGTAACCGAATCGATTATTCCACCGGATTCATCCCTGGCAGCAACTGCTGTTTGCCATCCGGCTGGGTTGCCGATACGTATAGCTGTAGCTATGGTTTCTGGGTTTTCTACGCGATGTTCCTTTACTATAGGCGCTGCGCCAGATGCCTGAAAGCCAAGCATAACAGGCCTGTCTGATGTCACACCCCTACTATGGTATTCCGTGTATCCTTTCCAGTAAGCGGTGATGTTTCCCGCATTTCCTACAGGCAGAGCATGAAATTCCGGCTGGCTCTCAAGGGTATCGCAGATCTCGAAGGCAGCGGTCTTTTGCCCCTCGATGCGAAACGGATTTATTGAGTTGACCAAAGTAACAGGTATGCGTTGGACGATGTCTCTGACAATGTTCAGTGCGTCATCAAAGTTGCCTTCCACCTGAAACACCCTGGCTCCGTGAATCATAGCCTGCGCCAGTTTGCCAAGGGCTATCTTGCCGTCAGGAATCAGTACTATCGCTGTCATTCCAGCCTTAGCCGCATACGCTGCTGCCGAGGCTGATGTGTTGCCGGTCGAGGCGCAGATCACAGCACGTGCTCCTGTCTCTTTGGCTTTTGATATGGCCATTGTCATACCCCTGTCTTTAAATGAGCCAGTTGGATTAGCTCCATCGAACTTGAGGTATATATCGATATCCTGCGCCATACTAGCCGCCAGGTTTTCGGCCCTGATCAGTGGAGTATTGCCTTCGTTGAGGGTTATTACGGGTGTTGCATCATTGACAGGCAGATACTCTCTGTACCTGTGAATCAAACCTTTCCATGGTTTCATGAATTATTCGAGCACATCTCCTTCCACAGGTTCAACATCTACACCCTGATCCCTCATTTCTTCTATTGCGGCATCTAACTCGGCAGCTTCTCCATCAATCTCCAAAACCATTTCTCCAATGCTTTCAGTCACACGAGCGCGCCGAATATTCGGCATTACGTTGTGCTTTTTCGCCATGTTAAAAATAACAGGCTCTTTGATAAGACTCTGGGGAAATATCAATTTTACCCTTTGTTTCATCCCTCATCCCTCCTCAATGTTAACGGAAATCTTAACAAACCAAATCTCTACATCTCTAAATCGCTTCTAAATCTCTAACTACTGAAACTGCTTATAAAAAAACTACTGATAACTAAATCTTCAGCGGCCAATGCCACCGGCAATTGCCGGAACAATGGAGACCTCATCAGCATCTTTAACCTCGGTCTCGGCTCCATTTAGAAATCTGATGTCTTCATTGTTAAGATAGATGTTTACAAAGCGCCTGATTTTGTCATCTTCTGAAATTCTCTCAGCCAGTCCAGGGTACCTGGAGTCCAACTCTTTCACCAGGTTGATTATGGTTCCAGCCTGTCCCTCAACCACTTCTTTGCCTTCCGTAAGCCGCTGTAGCGGTGTTGGAATTCTTACAATAACAGCCATAATATTTACTCCTCCTTAACTTTACCTAACTAAACTTAATCTATTCCTTTAAGTATTTCCTCGAAGTTTGAAAGCGTCGGTTTTATGCGGAACGGCTTTAGTAGGTGTCCGTCCAAAGCCTCTTTAGTCTTAAGGCCGTTGCCTGTAATGCATAAAACAGTACTGCCTTCCCGCTTTATTTTGCCGCTTTTAATAAGGCTTATTGCTGAGGCCAGTGTGACTCCACCTGCTGTTTCGGCAAAAATACCTTCTGTCTCTGCAAGTAGTTTAATCGCATCAATGATTTCCTGGTCAGAGACATCAGCGCCCCAACCACCTGTGTCACGTATCACCCGGGTTGCATAGAAGCCGTCCGCAGGATTACCAATTGCCAGTGATTTAGCTATGGTATCCGGCTTTACCGGCTTGATTACATCGCTGCCAGATTTTATGGCAACGGTAATAGGCGAGCAGCCAGTAGCCTGGGCTGCAAACACCTTGGTGTTTAATTCCTTAAGAATACCAATTTTCTGAAACTCCTGAAAACTTTTCCATATTTTGGTAAGAAGCGAGCCGCTGGCACATGGCACCACCACGTGATCCGGTGCTTTCCAGCCTAGTTGCTCAATAATCTCGTACCCCTGGGTCTTTGATCCTTCGGCATAAAATGGTCTTATGTTGATGTTTACAAAAGCCCATCTATATTTATTGGCGATTTCACTGCAAAGGCGGTTTACCTCGTCGTAATTTCCTTCGACAGCCACAAGATAGGGGTTATAAACAAGTGATGCCAGGATTTTGCTCGGCTCAAGCGAGGCAGGGATAAAAATAAATCTCCGGAATCCTCCGGCTGCCCCCTGTGCCGACACCGAGTGAGCCAGGTTGCCGGTAGAGGCGCAGGCTACTGTATCGAAACCAAACTCAAAAGCCTTTGACAACGCAACCGAAACTACGCGGTCTTTGAAAGAAAGAGTAGGGTGGACAACCGTATCGTCTTTTATATAAAGTTCGTCAACACCGATTTTCTTTGCAAGCCTGTCAGCCTTTACAAGAGGAGTAAAGCCTGCCTCCAAGCCGACCTTCGGGTCACCATCTATTGGCAGAAGTTCCCGGTAACGCCAGAGACTGGTTGGGCGTGAAAGTATTTTCTGTATATCAAGCTCTTTTTTAATGGATTCGTAATCATATACCACCTCAAGAGGGCCGAAACAGAACTCACATACATAAATAGGTTCAATAGGGTACTCTCTTGAACATTCCCTGCATTTAAGTCCTTTAACATGACTCATCCGTCGTCTACTCCTTAATAAAATTAGTTAAATAAAACTTTTTTAGTTAATTTTCTAGTTAAAATTTTAGTTAAATTTTTAGTTAAATAAAAAATACTTAAATTTATTTTTAAATTCAGCTTACGATAATAGGCCGCTCTTTAACCAGGCCTTTGTTTATTTCAAAGGCTTTAAGCTCCGGGTGCGAACCTGCAAGGCTTATGATTACATATGCGGAGTCTGGATAATATGCCAGTTCCAGGTCCTTTGCAGAAGGAAGCGCACTTGATACAAGATGGGAATGGTATATTCCCACCTGACTCAAACCCTTATTTCTCATCATCCGTATGGCCTTGATCTGCTCGGATGGATCCATTAAATATCCAACTGGTGAGGGCTTTAGATTTTTGACCGGAATTACATCCAAAACCAGATCCAAAATTACATCAAAAACTACATCAAAAACGTGATTTTTCTTTCCAGCCAGGAGTCCGCAGACTTCGTTAGGCAAACCGTCTACAGCATGTGCAACTATACTATCAACCTGAGCGTGTGAGAGAACAAGGTCTTTTAAATTTAAAGGCGACTCCGAATTACAACCGTTATATGCTACAGACATCCTGTGTGTAATCAGCCAACTCCGTAATGCTCGGATTTTCCCCGCAGACCGGGCATTCCGGGTTCCTGCGCACTTTAACAGTACGGAATTCTGTTTTCAAGGCATCATAGATAAGCATCCTGTTAGTAAGCGGTTCACCCTTGCCTAAAATAAGCTTCAGAACCTCCATGGCCTGAAAGCCTCCGATAATGCCCGGCAGAGCACCAACAACACCCGCTTCCTGACAAGATGGCACCAATCCTGGCGGTGGCGGGTCTTCAAAAAGACATCTGTAGCAATGTCCTTTTCCAGGCACGATTGTGGTAACTTGCCCCTCAAACCTGAGTATTGCTCCGCTTGATAGAGGTTTTCCAAGCAGAATGCAGGCATCATTTATGAGGTATCGGGTTGGAAAATTATCACTGCCATCCACCACAATATCGTAGTCCTTCATTAGATCAAAAGCATTGTCTCTGGTGATGCGCTTCTTGATCGGTGTAACATGTACATCAGGGTTTAAGGCCTCAAAAGTGGCCTTAGCAGAGTCAGCCTTGTATTTGCCCAGTGTGTTCATGCTGTGTGCAATCTGGCGCTGTAGATTGCTTAATTCAACTTTGTCATCATCGACAATACCAAGCGAACCCACACCTGCAGCCGCAAGGTAATATCCCACAGGGCTTCCAAGTCCGCCTGCGCCTATCATCAAAACCCGCGCGGCATTTATTTTTGACTGGCCTTTTCCTCCAACTTCCGGAAGCAGAATATGTCTGCTATAGCGTAGAAGCTGCTCTTCTGTAAAATCCATCAGTCTTTCTCCTTACGTACGATAATTATCCATTCCTCCAGACCATCAAGCTGGTCGACCGACAGGACTGTATGCCCATGGTCACGCATCGAGTTTGGAATGTTGTTTATGGCAGCTTTATGATCAAGAAGTATCTCGAGTGTCTCGCCTATTTCCATAGACTCTATTGCCAGTTTAGCTTTTATGAAAGTGTAAGGACAGGCAAGGCCCTTTATATCTATCTTTACATCTATCTCTTTGTCTACCTGATTTTCGCTCATAATAAATAGCTCCTCTTAAGAAAAAATCCTGTGTTATTTAATCTTTTAAGTCTAACAAATAAAAATAATAAAACCAATGGAACCAGTGAAACCATTTTAAATCACAAAACTAACTTTCGCCAGTCTTCACTGAAACCATTGGAAATCACAAAACTAACTTTAGCCAGTCTCCACTCGTATCATTATCGTTTCTTCATCCACAACCTTAAGTGAGCTGATTTCGGACATTGCTTTTGAAACATTGTTCTCCAGTGCCTCGTGAGTGAGAATTACCAGAGGAACCGATCCTCCCTCTTTTCTGCCTTTCTGGATCACGGATTCTATACTGATATCATGGCTGCCTAACACTCCTGCTATCTTTGACAAAACTCCGGGCTTATCATGGACTGAAAAGCGAAAATAGTAACATGAGCGCACATCGTTCATTTTCTTGACCGGCAGTGTTTCGTTTACTGGACGTCCAAAGGACGTAACCCTGTTAACTGCATTAGACCTGATGTTCCTGGCGATGTCTACAATATCAGCCAGCACAGCGCTTCCTGTGGGACGGTCTCCTGCTCCACGACCATAATACATTGTAGCTCCAACCGCATCGCCTTCCACGTAAAGGGCATTGTATACTCCGTCCACCTTGGCAAGCATCTGCGTTTTTGGCAGCATAGTGGGGTGCACTCTTAACTCCACTTGATCTCCATCTGACTTAGCAATTGCCAGGAGCTTAATTCTATATCCGAACTCCGAAGCAAAGGCTATATCCAGAGGGGTGATTTTTGAGATGCCCTCAATATAAAGTTGATCATAGGAAAGAGGTATACCAAAAGCCAGGCTGGCCAGAATAGCAAGCTTGTGTGCAGAGTCCACGCCTTCAACATCAAAGGTGGGATCTGCCTCGGCATACCCCAATTTCTGGGCCTCGGAAAGCACATCCGGGAAAGAAACCCCTTCGCTTGTCATTTTTGAAAGAATATAGTTGGCTGTCCCGTTTATAATTCCGTAAACGGAAAGAATACGGTTGCCGACCAGTCCCTCTTTCATCACCTTAATGATCGGAATGCCGCCGGCTACAGATGCTTCAAACCCAACCTCGACACCTGCTTTTGCGGCAGCTGTAAAAATATCATTGCCCTCAAGTGCAAGCAGTGCCTTATTGGCTGTTACGACATGCTTACCGGCCTGGATAGCGCTAAGAGTTAGATCTTTGGCAAAGCTGGTACCTCCCACAAGCTCAACCACTATGTCAATATCCGGGTTCTGCAACACATCTGAGATATCTGTTGTTAAAAGACCTTCAGGCAGACTGATACCCCGATCGCGAACAATATCCCTATCCACTACTTTTACAAGTCTGAGATCAAAGCCAAGCTTTTTTGGCAGCTCACTTGCAGGGTCCAGCATTATCGAGACAAGACCGGACCCAACGGTTCCAAATCCTACAAGGGCAACATTTATAATATCTTTTTTCAATTGACAATTACCTCTTTATCAGTATCTTGATGCAGCAAATCCAACCCAGCCCTCAGCTTCGACAAGAGTCTTGTCAAATTCAGATAGCTTAAAACTAAAAAATTCCTCACCCTTACTTTCCGATCTTACAGTGAAGCAACAGGACTGAAGATCAAAGTTTATCACGGTTGTCTGCTGGTCGTGTTCAAAAAGACGATCAATTACAGAATCATCAACTTCAATAGCCAACATGCCGCAATTAAACATATTCTGTCTGAAAATACGTGCGAAACTAGGCGCTATAACAGCGGTTATGCCGTTGACCTCTAAGACCCATGCTGCATGTTCCCGTGATGATCCGCAGCCAAAGTTGGCTCGTGTTACGATTACTCCTGCTTCAGACGCACTCAACTGATCTGTGGCAGGATCGAATCCCTCAAGGTTTAAGTCTAAGTCCTCAAAAAGGTGAGATTTCAACGCTTCTTTCGATATCTCGGTAAGATATTTAGCCGGAATTATATCGTCAGTGTTTATATCGCTTTGATTTAAAAACAGTACCTGTCCACCGAACTTTTTCATGCGGAATGCTCCTTCTGGGTAATTTGTAATATAGTACCGACTTGTTAAGCCCTGGTGCAAGGGGGCAACCCGTTATTTTAGTGACTTATGCTAAGATTTTGAGTTTAGTTGGTTTAATCGGTCCTATTGGACTGATCAGTCTGATCAGTCCGATAATATATAAAGGAGGTTTTTAAAAAATGAAAAAAGTAACTATCCAAAGCCTCGTTAAAAAGAAGAGCGAAGGCCAAAAGATAACCGCACTTACAGCATATGACTATCCGACTGCCGCGATGGTGGATGAGGCGGGTGTGGATATTGTTTTAGTGGGCGATTCTCTGGGTGTCGTGGTTCAGGGCCTTGATAACACTCTGCCGGTCACAATGGATGAGATGCTCTACCATACCCGGATTGTGGCGCGGGCAACCGAAAGCTCAATGGTGCTTGGTGATATGCCTTTTTTGTCATATCAGCCATCACTGTCCGAGGCGGTAACTAATGCAGGACGCTTTATCCAGGTTGGTGCTCAGGGAGTCAAAATCGAGGGTGGAGGCAATGTGGTTCATATAATCAAAGAACTTACAAAATATGATATTCCGGTTATGGCTCATATTGGTATAACTCCTCAATCAATACATCGTTACGGGGGATATAAGGTTCAGGGCAGAGACGAAGAGACTGCAAGCAAACTTCTGGAAGAGGCAAAAATAGTGGAGGAAGCAGGAGCCTTCTCACTGGTTCTTGAAGGTATTCCGGCAGATCTTGGTAAAAGCATTACCGCATCTGTGGGCATTCCAACCATCGGAATAGGTGCAGGGCCGCACTGTGACGGCCAGATTCTGGTTATACATGATATTCTCGGACTATTTGATAGGTTTACGCCAAAATTCGTAAAACAATACGCAAATATTAAGGAAACCTCTGTTGATGCTATTAAAAAATATATGACAGAAGTTGAAGACGGCACATTTCCCGGAACCGAGCAGAGTTATTAAAAAAAGGTAACTATCCAGCTATTCATCCTCCCCTTTTAGCAAAGGGAATAAGGGGATAAGATGGGAGTTGGAGAATTTGCTGATTTTACCACCCCTTAATCCCCCTTTTTAAAAGGTG
>CAYWZR010000082.1:0-9824 GCA_964462885.1 uncultured Nitrospirota bacterium | reverse complement strand
AAAAATGAAAAATACAAACAATAAAATTAAGAAGATAAAACGAATCAAAAAAAGCATAACAATAGCCACTAACCTGGCCGGAAAACGTACTCCATCACGTCTGCTGGAAGAACAGATCCAGAAAGCCGTGTCAGAGGGTGCAAGAAAGCTTACGGTAATCGCAGACGGCCAGCACGGCATAGGCGGTAGGCTGTGGCCGCGTGGCGAGCGGATTCGTTTTACTGTGGAGGGGCAAGTAGGGCAGCGTCTGGGCGGTATGGGAATGCAAGAGACCGAAATTCTGGTTAAAGGCAATGCCTCGGATGATGTCGGATGGATTAACTGTGGCGCAAAGATTACGGTGCTTGGAGACGTCACAAACGGAGCCCATAACGCCGGAGCGCAAGGCACGCTTTATGTCCAGGGCGGTGGCGGCGCAAGGTGCGACACCATGACGAAATTCAACCCGCGTTTCGAGCCGCTTCAGTCCTGGTATCTACGGAATGTTGGCGATTCCTTTGCCGAGTTTAAAGCTGGCGGCATTGCTGTTGTCTGCGGTGTCAATTCCCGGAACCCCGATAACATACTGGGCTATCGTCCCTGTGTAGGTATGGTGGGTGGTACAATTTATTTTCGGGGTCCAATTCAGGAATACAGCACAGCAGATGTAAAGATTATTGAAATGTCGGACGCTGATTGGCAATGGCTCACAAAAAACATTAAGCCCTTTCTAAAGGCGGTTGACAGAGAGTCTTTTCTGGATGAGCTGATACATTCCAAAGATGACTGGAAAAAAATTATCGCATATACACCTGCTGAAAAAGCTGCCAGCAAAGGGAAAAAGCAGCCAAGCATAGATGAGTTTCGCAGGTCTGCATGGGAACCAGAGGTAGGTAAGGGCGGTATTTTCAGCCTTTATCTTGATCATCCGCCCACTGTACTGCCATACATCACAACAGGTGATGACCGGAGAAACCGGCCTGTCTGGAATAACGAAAAGTTCCTTCCTCCTTGCGCAGGCTTTTGTCCGTCAAGAATCCCCTCACACAAACGACTAAGTCTTGTTCGCCAGAACCGGCTCGAAGATGCCCTGGCTCTTGTTTTAGAGTACAGCCCGTTTCCGGCCACGGTATGTGGACAAATATGTCCCAACCTCTGCATGGATGCATGTACCCGAGGACAATTAGACAAGCCGCTTGATATAAAACATCTGGGAATGCTTAGCCTTGAAATTCCCGCCCCTGAAAAAAAACGACCCACGGGCCGGAAGATTGCTGTTATAGGTGGCGGACCGGCTGGCCTTTCGGCTGCTTGGAAACTGGCATTAAGCGGTCATCAGGTAGACGTGTACGAGGCGGCAGATAAGATAGGTGGAAAAATCAAGATGTGCATTCCTTATGAACGTCTGCCACAGGAGGTTCTCGATAAGGAAATTTCACGTTTTCAGGAAGTGGGCATAGAGGTACACACAAAAACCAGGATTAACAAAAAGGTTTTTTCGAAACTCTACAAAGACCACGATATTGTTGTTGTGGCTGTGGGTGCTCATAAGCCGAGATTTATCCCGTTTCCGGGCCATGAAGATGTTGTGGCGGGCATAGAGTTTTTAAAGGGTGTGAATTTTGGTTATCCAATGGATCTTACCGGTCAAAACGTAGTGATAATCGGGGCTGGCAACGTTGGCATGGACATCGCCTGCCAGGCTTGGGCTGTGGGGGCTAAAAAGGTAATAGCTGTAGATATTCAGCCTCCTGCGGCTTTTGGTAAGGAGCTAGAGATGGCAAGCGCCAGGGGTACAAAGATACTATATCCAAAAGTTACTGATCGCTATGACAAAAAGAAGAAAAAAATTCATTTTAAAGACGGCGATTCTCTTGATGCTGACACTGTCATTATTTCTATAGGTGAATCACCTGTTCTGGACTTTATACCGCCAGACATACAGCTGGAACGCGGATATATAGTAGTAAACGATCTTGGACAAACATCTGATGTCAAGGTGTTTGCCATTGGAGATGCTACGAAACCAGGCCTGGTAACTCACGCCATAGGTGCAGGCCGAATTACGGCAGAGGTAATTCACGCGCAGCTTATGAACTACGACTACATGCGGGAAATTCAAGCGGTAATTCCGCGTGAAAATATAAAAACAGCCTATTATGAGACCTGTGAATTAAAAGAATTTTCTGTTGAGGATGAGGCAAATAAATGCATGTCGTGCGGTTCCTGCCGCGATTGTCACATGTGCGAGACCACCTGTTACTGGGGAGCTATAAGCCGTGTTGAGGGAGAAAGCGGAAGCTTCGAGTACGTAGTCGACCACGACAAGTGCATAGGTTGTGGCTTTTGCGCTGGAACTTGCCCCTGCGGTATATGGGAAATGGAGGAGAATACCTGAGCCTAAGCCTTCCTAATAAGGCCTAATAAGTCTGGTAATCCTAAAAAGCCTAAACTTCCGAATTCAGGAGTTTAGGCTTTTATGCGGCGACTTCTTGAGGCATACGAAAGAACTTTTCTGAAATTTCTTTCTGTGGTTTTGTTTCTGTGTCCAGCATTTCCCAGGCATCACGAACTTTGTCCAGGTGTTTCAGAAAAGCGATATTTAGCTTATGCCCGGATTCGTTTGCTACGATATGTCCTTCTATAGGGCAACCAAAGAGAGATAGGTCTCCTACTATATCAAGCATCTTGTGTCTTACAAACTCATTTTTAAACCGCAACCCTTCTTTGTTCAGTATGCGATCTTCTCCTATTACAATAGCGTTTTCCAGTGAGCCCCCCATTGCAAGCCCCATTGCACGCATTCTGTTAACATCCTTAAGAAATCCGAACGTTCTGGCACTAGCCAGTTCATTAACAAAAGTTCGTTTGGTTATCTTAAGACTCATCTTTTCTTCCCGTATAACCGGGTGATTATATTTAAGCCTATAGGAGATACGGAATCCTTTATTACTTGGAAGCACCATAACATAAGATCCTCCATCTCCTAAAACAACGGGCTTAAGAATTTTGATATAAGGCTGCGGCTTATTTTGGCTTACCGGCTCTGCTTTTAGTAAAAGACTGACAAATTCCTCTGCGCTTCCGTCCATTATAGGTAGCTCTGGTCCCTCTACCTCGATGATCATGTTATGTATGCCAAGACCACGGATAGAAGCCAGAAGGTGCTCTACCGTGCGGATCTTTACGCCGTTTGAAGCAAGATTGGTAGAGAGCATGGTTTCTGTGACGTTTTCAAACGTAGCCTTCATCTCTGTACCATTTTTTCGGAAGACCACACCGGTGTCCGGCATTGCAGGGCTGAATGAAATGGAACATTCCCGTCCGGAATGCAATCCGATGCCCTTTGTCCAGACTTTATGCTTTATGGTGTGCTGAGTAATCACGCTTTTGTTCTTAGCAAAAAATATGCCCAACCTTTGAATCCCGCAATACTGGTGTTTATGGATCTAAGAGTGTATCAAAGTGATACAATCGCGTGTCGTCACATGTCTGTATTTTTGTAGCACAATAAGTTCTATGGGCATGACAAAGACGATTTTATTTATGTATTATGTATACTGATTTATAAAATTATATGGGTAGAGATCTATCTTAGGAGGTTTGCATAATGGAAATAAAGCGCATTGGTATTATTACAAGTGGTGGTGACTGCGGTGGGCTTAACGCTGTTATTAAAGGGGTTGCCAGTATGGCCGCCTCTTTTGGAATAGAAACGGTTGTGATTCCTAATGGCTACGGTGGTCTTTATAACCTGGTAGAAATAGAGTCTCTTGTTGTTTTAACGGAAGAAAGAACAGATTGTATAGACGCAAACCTTGCAGGCTCTGAAGCCGGTCATTCAAGGGTCAAGATTAAGAAAATCCAAAACGACAATAAGTATCAACGTATAAAGGAAGGACTTTCCAGACATGGTATTGACGCTCTGGTTATAAGCGGCGGAGACGATACCGGTAGTGTGATAGTCGACTTGGCCGGTAATGGAATCCCCTGCATTCATGCCCCTAAAACCATGGATCTTGATCTACAGACTTACAGCGTTGGCGGGGATTCGGCAGTGAACCGCGTTTCCGAGTTTGTCGCACAGCTTAAAACTACCGGGAGAAGCCACAACAGAATCATGGTCTTCGAGGCTTTCGGTCGTTACGCCGGCCATACGGCCTTTAGGGGAGGTATAGCTGCTGATGCCGACTGTATATTGCTGCCCGAAATTCCGGTGGATTTCGATATCGTTTATAAGGACATTAAGCGTGTTTACTGCAGGCGGGTGGAGTCAAGCGATGTACGGGCCGGTACATACAGCATTGTAGCCTCGGAAGGATTGAAGAGTATTGAGGGGGGACACATAACCGACGATTCCAGCGGAACAGACTCGTTTGGCCATAAAAAACTTACAGGTGCAGGCAAATATGTACGTCAGCAGATTGAAGCGCGCATGAAGGCAGACCCGGATATGAAGGAATTCATGAAGCGGATAGGCTCCTATGTCCCAGATGTCTGCGAACTACCGGAGGTTCGTGAGGTTGTGCCCGGACATTTAGTAAGATCAGGCCATACCTCTGCGCTGGATGCCAATTTTGGTAAACAGGCAGGAGCTGCGGCTGTGTACCTTTTGCGTGCCGGTATCAGCGGCGTGACCGTGGTTAGCGCGGACGGGACAAAAATTCGCTACATGTCCACCGCAGAGGCGATAAAACAAAGGCATGTTGATCTGAACCTTGTAGCGCTTTATGAAAACCTGGGTATCTGCTTTGGAAGAGAGTTACAGGCTTACACCCCCGATTTTGAGGAGATAAAAGGAGAGATCGAAAGACCGCTGTGAAACGAGTGAGGGGTTAGTTAGGAGCGAGACCTTTTTCTCTTTGCCTCTTGTCTTACCTCTCTTTCTCTTTCGCTATAGATACAGCCGCAGTAGTTCTGTCGGTACAGGCCTAGTTCTTTGGAAATAGAGCGGGCTACGCGAAAGCCGCTGCGGAAATCTTCAAAATAGAATTCTACATTGTAGCGTTCGGCTAAAACTTTGCCTATTTCGTTTATCAGATCCTGATTCTGATATGGGCTTATAAGTAATGATGTTGAAAAACAATCATATCCTTCTTTTGCAGCAACCTTGGCTGTTTGTTCCAGGCGCAGAGTATAACAGTGTCGGCACCGATCTTTTTCATTGCCTGTTACGGCGCGGACAAAGTCTTCGAGGCCGTAATCATCGTTGTAGTGCATATCGAGTTGTAACAGCGCTTCGATCTTTTTCACTGACTGAAGCCGTGCTTCGTATTCCTGAAATGGGTGGATGTTCGGATTGGACCAGAGTCCTGTCACCTGTTCTCCCCGATCTCTAAGCAGACCAACGGGATAAACGGCACAATTAGAGCAGCAAAGATGCAGGAGTATTTTCATAGAATCAGACTTAAAACAACTTTTGATCCTTTTGTTTTTTCTGCTTAACCCCTAAATGTTCATAAGCGGTACGCGTAGCTATCCGCCCTCTTGGAGTGCGTTCAAGAAAGCCTTTTTGCAGCAGATAAGGTTCATAAACATCCTCAATACTATCCTTTTCTTCGCGAAGCGATGCCGAGAGAGTTTCAAGTCCGACTGGTCCGCCGTCGAATTTCTCGATTATGGTAAGAAGAAGATTATGATCCATCTCATCAAGCCCTTCTTCGTCCACCTTCATCGCTGCCAAAGCTGCTCTGGCAAGATCTAGATCAATAACCCCAGTCCCCTTTACCTGAGCAAAATCTCTTAGGCGACGGACCAGTCTGTTAGCTATGCGGGGTGTTCCACGAGACCTACGGGCCACTTCCACGGCTCCCTCATCACTGATTGGAACATCGAGAATACCGGCGGAGCGTTTGATTATTTTTTGCAGCTCAACCGGGTCGTAAAAATTAAGACGGTTTACCACTCCGAAACGATCCCTTAGCGGAGAGGTCAAAAGACCGGTACGGGTTGTGGCTCCAACCAGTGTAAAATGTGGCAGGTCGAGCTTGATACTCCGGGCAGAGGGACCCTGCCCGATAACGATATCAAGTTTATAGTCCTCCATGGCCGAGTAAAGAACTTCCTCTACCACCCTGGGCAGGCGGTGAATCTCATCTATAAATAGGATCTCTTTTTCTTCGAGATTAGTGAGAATTGCAGCCAAGTCTCCCTGCCGTTCTATTACAGGGCCGGAAGTAGCCTTGATTCCAACTCCAAGCTCGTTGGCCAGAATATGTGAAAGAGTGGTTTTCCCCAGGCCCGGCGGGCCGCTCAGCAGAACGTGATCCAGGGCCTCGGCCCGGTTTCTGGCCGCCTGTATATAGACACGCAGATTTTCTTTCAAGCCTTCTTGACCTACAAAATCGCTGAATCCGTCGGGCCGGATACCAAGTTCAACAGCCTTATCTTCGGCTGTTTCCTCAGGAATCAATTCGTCTTTCATTAATTTTATTCTACTTCCGACATGGTGTAAGATTCAATGTTAATGATAATGAACCTTCAACCTTTCTCCATCAGAGGACTAACGATAGATCCCCCATTGGTTCTTGCGCCAATGGCTGGGCTTACACACGTGGCCCTTCGGCAGTTGGTCGCTAAATTCGGGGGCTGCGGTCTTTTCACTTCGGAGATGCTCTCATGCCGGGCGGTTCCACATGAAAGCCTGAAATATTCCTTTTTTCTGAAACGGCTTGCCGGGCAACGGCCTTTTTTTTACCAGCTTGTCGGTAACACCCCGGAGGCCATGGCAAGAGCAGTTGAACACCTGGAAAATGCTGTGGATGATACAGGGCAGGGACCTGACGGATTCGATATCAATCTTGGATGCGGAGCGCCAAGAATTCGCAATGACGGCTCTGGCGCCGGACTTATGCGTAACACAGACAATGCTGCAAGGGTGGTGGCAGCTTGTAGAAAGATCACCTCTCTTCCGCTTACTGCAAAAATACGCCTTGGGTGGGAAAAAGAAAAGGCCGATGAAGTGATAAGTTTTGCCCACATGCTTGAAGACGAGGGTATAGATGCTATCACTCTGCACCCAAGGCTGGCAAAAGAAAAATTTAAAAGACGCGCTCGCTGGCAATACGTGGGCATGCTCAAGAATGAACTACGGATTCCTGTTATCGGTAACGGTGACATAAGGTCTTCAAACGATGTTTTAAAAAGAATAGACGAAACAGGATGCGACGGAATTATGATAGGGCGGCTTGCCGCAGCCAGACCATGGATTTTCAAATTGATATCAGGTGCTGAAAACCATGAAGGCGTTAATGTAAAAAATAATTTAGAAGTTAATTTAAAAGTTAATTTAAAAAATGACTTAAAAAATAACTTAAAAATTAATCTTGAAGATCTTTATCTTGAGTTTATCAGGCTTCTTGAGAAACATTTTCCACCTGAACGAAGAATTGGCCGCCTTAAAGAGTTTACGCATTATTTTGCTGAAAATTTTCAGTTTGGCCATAATCTGACCTCCAGTATTCAGAATACAGAAAGCATCAGCGAAGCAACTCAAAAGGCCCTGTTGTTTTTCAGTCTACACCAGTCTGAATGTACTGTTGATGTTGGAAAAGACCACTAAAATTCTCTTCCCCCTTTTTTAACGTTTTTCAACCTTCTACTAATAAATTCAGTTTTTTTACAATAAGTTTAAAAATAAGGAAGGCAACAATTTTGCTGCCGTCCTTGAGCGAAGGTAATTACTGTTTTTAAGGCTACTGTTTAAGGATTCTGATAGCTGGCATTGGATTCCACCAGGCCTGGAAGTGGCAGATAGGTAGCATGAACACGCTTCCAATCGCTGGAGATTTTTGCATGAAATCTACCGTCTTTGTCGACATTAACAACTTTATGGTTTTCGCGTTTTTTTCCGGATTTTTTTGTCTCTGTGCTTACAATAATTCGTCCACCTGGAACCGGCTTATCATCGTCTAGGGTTGTAACATACCCGGTAGCAATGGATTGGTCGGTGTTCAAATCTATTTTGGTTGCCTCACCATGAAATATGCGAGCCTGCACACCTCCGTATTCATCAGCCGAGTCGATCTTGGGTGGGCGGGGATCTTCGATATGGGCCATGATTTCTGCATCATTTGGCAGTAGGGTGAATCGCTTGATTTTGTCGTTGGCTTCTAAATATTGTTTGCCCAGTGAGGGAAGACTGTCGCTGTACTCAAACATTACCTCGACCTTACGTGTTTCGCCCGGATTGAGGATAACCCAGCGATTTGCGATATAGGTTCGATAGAATGGATTGTTCTGGCTTCCGGTCAGAAATATTCGGGTGCGTTTCGGGTATGGGTTGTTAACCAGCACCGAGGTTATTTCGCGCGTAAACGGGGACGATGAGGCAGAGATGTATGAATCGTAATTAGACTGAGCGAGGTTGTTTAATTCGGTCATCTCGACCACCGAAGGCGTGCCTCCGGTCTGGTACAGTGGAATGCGAACTACTATGCAGTAATGTCCCTCTGAAGGAGGAACCCAGGTAGTATTAAACTCGATAGTGGCACCGGGTGGGATATTCTTTTGCTGACTTCCTAGAAATGTTTCCGGTGCATTTGTGACAGTATAATCTTTAACATAAAAATTCACTACAACATTCGGGGCTGCAAGGTTGCCGTTGTTTTTGACCTTTGCGATTATAGTGTTTGGATTACTGGCCCATGGAAGATTGAAAAGAGATGTATCCGCCAGGTTTCTTGCATTTTGAATCTCGATGTCCGGGCTCTGCCACCGACGATCTGGTCCTGCCGGCCAGGGGCGAATCGAGGGGTCGGGCTTGCTGTTTACACCGTAACGAATTCGAATGTCAGCGTTGTCTGTATTAACGCTTGTGACATCAACGCGAAAGTCTGTCGGATAGGTTGGATCTGTAGTGTCTGTCTCTTTATAATTGCCTCCGGCTTGCAGTACGCTGCCGTCATTGTCGGAGTCGTTGGAAATACGAAGCAGTCCCGGACGTGCCATTGGAGGCGTCCAAGGGGCAGAGACCACATCCGTACCAAGTACGCTCGATGGTGTTGCCAGGCTTTGGTCTCCCATTTGTCCTGTAACAGGATCACGAAACTCGAAGTAGTAATTCCAGCCATTAGCAATGCGAATTTCAACAACCGCGCTTCGACTGCTTGAAGGGGAGCCAAGCTCAACAGCATGCAACTTCACTGTTTGATCAACAGGGGTCGCCATGCCTGAGAAGTCGAACTGTCGAATCCAACTCTTTTCAATCCAGCCAAGGAACATTCGGTGAGGTGCGCTCATGTGTGGAAAGGAGCCTTCAGCGTCCATGAGTTCCCAGCTTCCGAGATTTCTGTTTGCTGGCGGTGGGTTTGGCACGGAAACAGCGGGACTGTACTGATCCCCGAGGCCCAGGTTATGGCCCATCTCATGGGAAAGAGTTTCGTGTATCTCACGTCCGTCAAGCACTGTCCAGTTGAACGGCATAGAGATCATGCCCAGATTGAAATTCCCTTCTTCGGTTGTGTACGGCCCCCATTCGCTGATAGATGCATAGGGCCATGCAGATCTGCCCGGGGTCGAAGGCGTAGTGTCTATCGAGCGGGAAATGGCGACTATTGAATCAAAGTTACTATAGTTGATATCTCCATCAGCAGCAGTGACGACAGCCTGAAAATAGTTACCTTTTGGCGTCCCATTAGCTTTGAAATAGTTGGTGAACGTATCTGTTAGGGAGTATGGGCCGAAAACTTGTGCGGATATCGTAAAGTTTCCGTATGAGACTTCGCTATAGTAAGCTGCAACACTTCGAGTTATAGCGCCCACTGTCACACCGTTTACTGCTTCGTCCATCCATTGATCTCGAATATCCTGGAGTTGAGTTGCGTTTGTAGTATAACGCTGAGTAG
>CAYWZR010000081.1:0-9968 GCA_964462885.1 uncultured Nitrospirota bacterium | reverse complement strand
GCGCTTATATTCATATTGAAAGTATCTGGATCTATATCCACCAAAACCGGTTTTGCGCCACAGTAAATAATAGCCTCTACCGTAGCGAAAAAACTAAATGGCGTAGTAATAACCTCATCGCCTTTACTAACCCCTGCTGCTCTCAATGCAAGGTGCAAGGCATCAGTGCCAGAGGCAAGTCCGATGGCATAAGGAACCTCATGGTAAGCCGCGACTTTACGCTCCAGCTCCATCACATTCGGTCCGAGGATAAACGCTCCACTTTCGAATATATCCTTTATACGGTCGTCTATCCTATCTTTTATGGCCTGATGCTGGGCCTTTGGGTCGACCATTGGAATCATTGATTATTCACCCGTCCTTTTACCAAATCAGAAATTTTGAGCGCCACTTTAAGGGCCTCAAGCCCGTGCTCTCCTGTAACAACCGGCTGCCTGCGCGTAGTGATACAATCAAGAAACGACTCGAGCTCTGCGCGCAGCGGCTCTACAGGCTTCGGCTTTATATGTTCTGTCTGAATGCCGTTGTCGGACTTGGTTTTAATAAAAACATCCTGAGACTGAAAATCCATCGAAATTACGCGATCCCGTTCGAATATACGAACACGGCGCATCTGATCCGATGAAAGTCTGCTCGCGGTCGCCTGGGCCACACATCCATCTTCGAACTCTATCCAGGCGCTGGCCACATCCAGATTATCGCTGATCACGCTCTCTCCTGCCGCTCTGACATTGATTACCCTTGAATTGGCAATTGTAAGAATTATGTCTATATCATGAATCATAAGATCCAGCGTGACATCTACGTCAGTACCTCTTTCTCTGTACGGAGCACGTCTTTGTGTCTCTATAAGCGTGGGGACATTAAAACGTCCTATAATCTCTGCCACACCGGGATTAAATCTTTCTATATGCCCCACCTGAAGAACCGCCCCGCTTTTCTGAGCTTCTCTTATAAGACCAACACCTTCACTTACGCTTGTTGTGATCGGTTTTTCTATTAGCAGATCAGTACCGGCCCGCAAAAACTCGATAGCAACCGGAAAATGATCCACTGTGGGAACCACAATACTTGCAGCATCTACCTTCCCAATGACTCGCCGGAAGTCTGTCTCTGCCTGGCAGCCCAGAGTAGAAGCAATCTCTTCGGCACAGCCGGGTGTGGTGTCTACCACATATAAAAGTTCACATCCTGGAAGCTCTGAGTAAATACGAGCATGGTGCCGCCCCAAATAACCTACGCCTATTACCGCAATTTTAATCATTTAAATTCATCAAACCCCATAACTGAAATTCCAACCGAATCGGCCATCTTCACCACCTCTTCCCTGTTGACCACAATAACTCTGCCCGCCTCAAGCGCCAAAACAGAAGCTCCTACAGCCTTCATACTCTTAATGGTTTCTATGCCAACCACCGGCACATCAAACCTGAAATCCTGATTAGGTTTAGCGGTCTTAACCACCACCGCACCGCTTTTTGCCAAAGCTCCGCCCCTCTTTATCGCCTCGTCCGTACCCTCGATAGCCTCAACCGCCATTACAGCCCGGTTCTTCACAACCACTGTCTGACCGATATCAAGCCTTCCTATCTCCCTGGCTAGGTCAGCGCCAAAACGTACGTCCTTAAGTTCACCTTTTGTAAGAGTCCGCTTGGTTAAACACCCAGACGGCGCCAGAAGTGATTGTGTGAAATCTGTGGTCGCCATAACACTTAGCCCCTCAGACTCGAGTTCGCCAAGGAATGCCGCCATTATGGTATCGTCCTTCCGGTCTTTTAAGGAAAACAGAAATTTTACGGCCCGGACATCCGGAACGATATTCATTTTATAAAGTAGAGTTTTTGATACCTTACCGGCAAGAACCACCTGCTGAACTCCGCTCTTTTTTATTGCGGTAATAAGCTTGCCGAGTTTTCCAACCTCGACTGGCTGGTATTCGTCAGCCAGGCCGGCCAGGCCTTCACCGGCAAGACCTTTTAGAGCAAAAACCACAAGACCTAAGCCCCCGGCCCTTACTTCGGCTGCAACAGCAAAGGGGAGTTCGCCGCTTCCGGCAATAAGGCCTATCATTCTGCCCTCAGAAACCATGGGTACAGCTTGCAAATCAGAAGTTTTCACTCTTCACTTCTCACTTTTTTATTTATCACTTACAATTCCTCATTCATCATTCTCTTTAACGAAGCACACCCCTGGGACTTTTGGCTGAGATAAATTCCACCAGAGCATCCACCTCAGGAGAATCCTGTATTTGGACCTGAATCTCTTTAAGCGCCTCTTTAAGCGAAAGTTTTGACTTGGAGATAATTTTATATGCTTTTTTCAGCATAGCGATCTTCTGATGTGAAAACCCCCCTCTCTTAAGGCCCACCAAGTTTGGTCCATAGAGCTTGGCCCTGGCCCCGGAAGCCATCATGTAAGGAGGCACGTCCTGGGCCACACCGCTGAAGCCGCCCACAATCGCGTATGCTCCAATCCTTGTAAACTGGTGAACTGCAACCATTCCACCTATAACCGCAAGATCCTGAATAGTTGAATGCCCTGCAAGCATTGCAGCATTGGCCATTATAATTCTGTTACCAACCGTACAATTATGAGCAATATGACAGTAGGCCATAAGGAAGTTATCATCACCTATACGGGTCACACCGTCGCCGTTTGTGGATGCTCGATGGACCGAGATATACTCCCGTATTATATTACGATCACCTATGACTACCCGTGTGTCTTCCCCTTTATACCTCACATCCTGAGGAGGAAGTCCTATAGTGACATAAGGAAATATCTCGCATGCAGAGCCGATACTGGTATGACCTTCTATTGTTACATGTCCATGAAGCTTGGTGTCACGTCCTATAGTTACATCTTCGCCAATCACACAAAACGGACCGACCTGCACGCCTGTGCCCAACTTGGCTCCCTTGCTTACTACTGCAGCAGGGTGTACATACTTCCGCATCAGAGATCCTCTTTCGAAGTCATAGCAGTAAATTCCGCTTCAGTAACCAGAACGTCCTCCACAAAAACCTCACCCTTGAACTTCCATACCTTTCCCCTGCTGTGACTTACAATGACCTTTAAGACCAATCTGTCTCCAGGCACTACAGGTTTACGGAACTTCACCTTATCCATGCTCATAAAGTAAACCATATTCCCATCAATTCCAGATTTTATGGCCAGTACACCAGCCGCTTGTGCAAGAGCTTCAACTTGAAGCACGCCGGGCATGATAGGTTTTGCAGGAAAATGCCCTTCAAAAAACTGCTCATTAGCAGTAACGTTTTTTATCCCTGTAATTGCTTTTCCAGGGTGCATTTCTATGATCCTGTCCACAAGAAGAAACGGATAGCGATGGGGCAATGCCTCTTTTATTTGATTTATGTCCATAATCATAATTTTTTCTCCAGGTTATCTATTTTGCGTTCATATAGTTTTTCTCTAGTTTTTTGCTAGTTTTTTTCAAAATTTTTTTCTAAAGTTTTTTTTCTAAAGTTTTTTCAAGCAACCGAAGTCTTTTTTCCAGATCCGGAAGTTTCTTAAAAATCAAGCTTGCACGAAGCCAGTCACGGTGAGCAAAAACAGGAGAGCCGGAAACTATCAAACCCTTATGAACATCTTTTGCAATACCGGATTGAGCTCCTACCATAACTCGATCGCCTACTGAAACATGATCAGCAACACCTACCTGACCACCAAACATAACGTATTCGCCCAGCGTTGAACTGCCGGCAATGCCTGTCTGTGATGCCAATAAACATCCAGGCCCGATCTTTACGTTGTGAGCGACCTGAGTCAGGTTATCAATCTTCGTGCCAGCCCCTATAGTTGTAACTCCAACAGTAGCTCGATCGATTGTAGTATTGGCGCCTATCTCCACATCATCCTCAATCTCAACTATACCCACCTGCGGAATCTTGTTATGTCGGCCTGAGTCTGTAACATAGCCGAAGCCATCGCTGCCTATCACGGCTCCTGCTTGAAGGGTTACCCTGGCGCCTATACGGCAACCATCCATCACAACAGTATTTGGAAATAAAACGCAGTCGGCCCCCACACTAACATTTCTGCCAAGATAAACACCCGGATAAATAGCCGTCCGGTCGCCTACGTTCACTCCATCTTCCAGGTGAGCAGACGGGGCAATACTAACATCCTCTCCAAACTCCACGCCTTCACCTATGAAGGCATCTGTGGATATTCCTACAACCGCAACCGGTCGCAAAAGGGGAAGAAGGACCTCGAGAGCACGCGCAAAACCAAGCTTCGGCTTTTTCACAACTATCAGGTTTTTACCCGGTATGTTTACACCTTCAGCTACTATCACTACTGTGGCTCTGGTTTTTTCGGCAATGCTCATAGACTTTGGCGAATCCAAGTAGGTAACATCGCCACTACCAGCATCTTCTAAAGAGGCTGCACCTGTAACCTTTGCCTCAGGATCCCCTTGAAGAAGCTCTCCGTCTATCATTGAGGCCAAATCGTATAACCGCATCACTTTTTGCTCTGGTTAAAAACTTCTATCACCTGATCAGTAATATCTATCTTTTCATCAGCATAAAGGAGCCTCGATGCGCTGTTTTCAAAAATTACGGCATAGCCATCCCGCTTGCCGATATCCTTAACAACATCCTGGATTCTTATCATCAGCGACTTAATCATGCGCTGCTCTTCTTTCTGAAGCTCCTCCTGGGCATCTGTAACCAGACGCTTATAATCACGTAGAAAGCGCTCGATCTCTTCTTCTTTTACCTTAAGCCCTTCTGAAGTAAGGATGTGTTTCTGGTTCTTAACCTGATCCTGAAGAGTCTTGATCTTCTCCTCCATTTCGCTGATGGCCTTCTGCTTTTCAAGCACTGTTTTATTAAGGGCCTTGTTTGCAGCTTTTCCCTCCTCAGAGTCATTCAATGCTCTTTGTAGGTCTACGGAGGCTATTTTGAGCTCTGCCGCTGCCTTAACTTCTCCAGCAAAAACCCCCTGAAATGATCCTAAAAACAAAATTGCCGAAATCACAAAAAATAATTTTTTCACATTTTTCACTTTTTTCATACTGTTTCCCCCTCTATAGCATAGGGAGCGAACTCTGGTGTTCGCCCAAAATTTTATGTGTTCTCTTAAAGAGACTAAAAAAACGTTCCAAAGGTAAATTCCCATCGGCTACCGGGTTCATTACCCTGTTTGTATATGTTCTTGCCCCACTCGAGCCTGAGCGGACCGATGGGTGAAATCCACCGAAATCCAAAACCGGCGCCATGTCGGAGTCCATCCCATGAAATACTCTCATCATCATCGAAACCAGCTCCAATATCGTAAAACAATACCCCATAAAGTTGGGCCGATGAAACAATGGGAGTTGTATATTCTACATTAAATATCAACTCTTTGTTACCACCGAACTCCTCACCAGTCTGCTTATCAAGTGGTCCGGCCGCCCCGTAATCGAGACCTCTAACAGTGTAGACCCCACCAACATAGAAGCGCTCGTACAGTGGTAGTTCCTCTCCTAAGATACCTTTAGCGTAACCCAGCCGACCGCGTACCGAAAAGGCGGAATTCTTAAAAAGCGGAAAATGCATGCTCGAATCAAGCACAGCTCTGTAAAAGGCGTTTTCGCCTCCGAGTCCGGCAAAGGCTGTCGAAATTGAGTTACGGCTACCTCTTCGAGGGTATAGATAATTATCTCTGGAATCACGCAGAAGCGAAAGTGAAACTTTACTTGTAGTCCTTTTGCCCCAGGCCGCTTGCTGTTTAATTATAAGTGAAGCCCTATCTGAGACACCTATAATCTCGACACTTTCTAGGTTATAACCTATGCTGCCTCTTACATACTCGGAAAGTTCCTTGCCAACCGTAACACCGAAGCCTTTGGCCCGCCTACGATAGTCAAAATAGTATCGCTGCTGATCATAAATGCTCGTGGTTAAAGAAATTGCCTCGTCGTTCAACCAGGGCTCTTTGAAACTTAACGAATAGCTATTGGTTCTGGCGCTTTTCTCACCCTTTAATTTCAGAGTATATCCACGTCCAAACAGATTCCCCTCTACTATTTCCAATGTAGCCAGCAGCCCGTCAATAGAGCTGTATCCACCACCCATGGTCATGCTACCTGTAGAACGTTCATCGACCTTTATATCAAGGTCCATTAAGCCTTCATTGGGCCTGGGTTTTGGTATAATTTCCACAGTATTGAAATAGTTAAGATTGTTTATACGTTCATAGCTTCGCTTGAGCAATCTTGGTAGATATATATCCCCCTCATCCAATCTGACCTCACGGCGGATCACTTTATCACGGGTGACATCATTGCCAAGTATGTTCAGCCTGCCGACCCGAACAAGAGAGTTCTCGTCAACGTTTATCACAATATTTACGATTTTTTCTTCCTGCAGAATTTTTAAGTCAGGAACAATGTCAGCAAAAGCATAGCCTCTGTCCGAGTAGTAATCGGTTATGGATAAAATATCCGACCGCAAAACATTGGCTCTAAAGATTTCGCCGCTTTTTAATTGGATCAGCTCTTCAATCTTTGAACGTTTGATTTTTTCAGGGCCTGTGACAGAAATTTTCCCGATATAAAACAACTCCCCTTCACTTATACTAATACTGATATCCATCGTCTTATGGTCATCGGATAATTTAATCTCAGGATCAGACACCTTAACACCAATATAGCCGTTGTTGTGGTAGAGGTTCTTAATCCGTTCGATATCGCTACGCATCACTTCACGAACATATTTACCAGAACCGGTTATAAATGAAATTAGTCCGGCTGGCTTCGTCTCCATTACGGCAAGTATTTCAGAGTCTGTCAATGCCGTATTGCCCTTAAACAACATATTTTTAATCTTCACCTTTTCACCTTCAGTAATCTGAAAGGTCACCGTTGCCTCATCTTTGGAAATTATTCTTAGAATAGGAAATACCGAGGCCTGCCAATATCCCTCTGTTTCGTAAAAAAGTCGTATTTTTTCGGCGTTGTCATCTATAAGCCTGGAATCGGCCATTGCGCCTGGAGCGAGCAGAACATTTTCCTTAATTTTGTCTTCAGCCAGTTCCTTGTTGCCGGCAAATTCAACTTTTGTAAGTGAGGGTTTTTCAACAAGTACAAAATAGAGAATTATTCCTCCGCCTTCGGATGTTTTATCGATATACACCCTAACATCATCAAAATATCCTATCTCATAAAGATTGCGTATGTCCTTCCTAACCATTTCCATAGAAAGCGGTGCGCCAATTTTGGTGGAGAGCTTTGCTTTAATGCTCTGAGTATCGATTTTCTTATTGCCCTCCACTTTAATGGATTCCACAAGCGGCTCAACTTCAGCCGACTCAGAAAAGGTTTCGGAAAAGGCTAGCGTTTCTTGAAACCCCCATGCCATGGCAACAACAAAAAAGAAAATCAGGCCAGTTTTTCTAAATACATTTTTTTTCATTCAGAGTGTAAGTTATGGTTAATACAGAAAAAAATTAAAAAATCTAAATAATTTTAAAAAAATAAAAGGGTTTAAAAGGATCTAAAAGAATTTAAAAAATCTAAAAAGTATAACACTCACGCCTTGGTTAGTAAACCCGGAATGGATATAAATGAATAGAAAATTTTGCAAAAAAGTACGAAGCAGGCTACATAAATTGAAGAAAAACCTCGTTAGAAAGCATAATTCCCTTTGAGGTTAGGCAAAGATAACTTTCTTTTCTCTCTAATAGACCTTCATTAACAAGAGGGGCGACCTGTGAACGCATACCAGGCGGCAGACTTGAAGCCTCTAGACCTTTGCTTGTACGTAGAGCAAGCATTACTCTTTCGAAATCAGCCGTTTCCGTGGAAATCTCCTCGATAACAGAAGGATTTTTTCCACAGAAAAGAAAATCCACATATTTCGATAGCGATGCCGTATTTTGGGACCTGCTTCCGGTCATAAAAGAGTGAGCCGAGGGACCAAGCCCCAAATACTCCCCCCGATCCCAGTAATTAATATTATGAATGCATTGTTTTTTATCACTAGCAAAATTAGATATCTCATATCTGAAAAGCCCCGTTTTTTCAAGAACATCCACCGCAGTAAAATACATACGTTCAACCAAAGCCTCATCCGGGAGGCAAGCTCTTCCGGCATCCAAAATTCGCTTCAGAGGAGTTTCCTCTTCCACTGTCAACTCGTAAGTTGATACATGATCAGGCTCAAGCGAAACAGCACGGTGAAGAGTCCGCTCCCATTGGTCGGCAGTTTGTCCAGGAATGCCGTAAATAAGATCAATTCCTATATTTTTGAATCCGGCTTTTCTTGCCGCCTCAAAACTCTCGATAGCCTCCAGCAAGCTATGGGAACGGCCCAGAAATCTTAGCAATCGATCATCGAAACACTGTACTCCCAAACTTATCCTGCTGACTCCCAGCCCTGATAATGCCCTCAGAAATCCTTCAGAAACAGTTCCAGGGTTGCATTCAACTGTAACCTCTGCAAGGTCAAAAGGTAAGTGGCTATGCAGAAGTTCGAAAATAAATTCCAGATCAGACGGTGAAAAAAGGGATGGCGTTCCACCCCCTATGTACACTGTTTCAAATACAAGATCTGAGCATAAATCCGCCCTCATTTCGACCTCAAAGGCTAAAGCCCGTAAATATCTTTGCTTCAAAACTTCGTCCCAACGGACCGAAAAAAAATCGCAGTAGTTGCACTTGCAGGAACAGAAAGGAACATGCAAATAAACACCAGGCTTCATAATGATATTGTAACCTGTAGCATGCTAGAATAGTATTCAAACAATATTGAAGCAGTATTTAAGCAAAATATTTCTAACCATTTGAATCTAAAAGAGGGCGACTATGATTACCGGTAAACCGTTTCTATCCGAGCAAGATATCAATACCAAAGTCTGTGAACTTGCCAAAGAAATCACGAATGACTATAAGGGTGAGAGCATTGTAGTCGTTGGACTCTTAAAGGGTGCCTTTATGTTTTTTTCGGACCTTGTAAGACATATTCAGGTCCCAGTCACAGTCGATTTCATAATAGCCTCCAGTTACATCATGTCCAGCACAAGCGGCAAAGTAAAGGTACATGCAGACATAAGAGAACAGATTAGAGGTAAACACGTGCTTCTTGTAGAAGACATCGTGGATACCGGTTTGACACTAAATTATATACGCGATAGTTTTCTTAGCAAGGTTCCGGAATCACTAAAAATATGTACTCTTCTTGACAAGAAAGAGCGCCGTGAGGTAAACGTCCCTTTAGATTACGTCGGCTTCACCGTACCAAACAAATTTCTTGTAGGATACGGACTAGATTATGACAATCAGTTCAGAAATCTGCCTTATATTTCAGTCTTTAAAAAAAGCGGCTAATGTAAGCTTAGATCGTCCCCTAAAATTCTTTTATATTGTCTGCCGGAAGCAATCAGGTGCTGTTTTGATATTCCGGGATACGGTTTTAAGGAGGCCTGAGAAAATCCAGCCGTTTTGTATATGAAACATCCCTAATTTAGAATATAAAATCTCACGATAATTCATGGCAAACAATTTTTTTAAAGTTTTTTAAAGTTTTTATTTTTTTTTAAAATTTAAAAAAAAATTCAAGACCATTTGATAAGCAAAGAAAATAAAGAATAAGAAAAAAGACTGAAGTAACCTTTGAGCAAATCACTTAGATCAGGCTATACAACCGGAGCATGTGCAGCCGCAGCCGCCAAAGCAGCAACATTGGCACTCCTCTCACAGGCTAGGCCGAAAAACATCGAAATCCCTTTCCCTGACGGTTCAAGGGTAAAGTTTGACGTACGCTTCGTGGAGTGCCGCGTGGATAATCGAAAGCAGCCAACGGCTGCTGCTTCGGTAATAAAAGATGCTGGAGATGATCCTGACGTAACCAACAAGGCTGAGATACGAGCCGAGGTTACAATGAATGAATTAGGCAATTCCCAGGCTCATTATGCCCTATCCTACTCCGTAACAATCAGAGGAGGCGAGGGAGTTG
>CAYWZR010000080.1:0-9971 GCA_964462885.1 uncultured Nitrospirota bacterium | reverse complement strand
ACTGAATCATCTAAATTGTCTAGTAAGGCTGGTAACGTTAAGAAGACTGATAAAGATGTAAAGACCAAGAATGCCGGGAAGTGAAACCCTAGATGAGCGGCGTAGATTTTCTGCTTGAAATCGGTACGGAGGAATTTCCGGCAAAGTTTGTTCCACGCGGCATGGTCGATCTGGAGCGAATAGCCAAAAAATATTTTTCCGATCAAGCCATAGAGCATGGCAGTATTAAAACATACGGTACGCCCAGGAGGCTGGCCCTTTTGGTGCAGGATGTGGCCAGGGTGCAGGCTGATAGAACACGTGAGGTAACAGGCCCGCCAAAGAATGCAGCATTTGATAACGATGGTCAACCCACCAAGGCAGCTAAGGGCTTTGCCAAAGGTCAGGGGGTGGCTGTTGAATCGCTTCAAACGCGGCAGACTGAAAAAGGAGAATATGTAGTCGCGGTTATCGAGGAAATAGGCAAACCTGTAGCCGGGATAATGCCGTCTGTTGCTGCTGAACTTGTCGGCTCGCTGACGTTTCAAAAATCCATGCGTTGGGGCAGCGGCTCTTTCCGTTTTGCCAGGCCCATGCACTGGATACTTGCGCTTTTTGACGGAAAGCCGGTTCCCTTCGAGGTGGCTGGACTTAAGAGCGGAGATCTGAGTTATGGACACAGGTTTTTAGCTCCTGATGCTTTTCGGGTCAGCAATGTTAATTCTTACTTTGCCGACCTTGAGGAGCGTTTTGTGGTTGCTGATCCGGGTTTGCGAAAACAGCGTATTTCCACGCAGTGTGAAGAGCTTGCAAAATCGGTTAATGGCTTGATTGTCCAGGACGAGGAACTGCTGGGTACAGTAGCTAATATTGTAGAGTTTCCGTTTGCTGTTATGGGTCGTTTCGAGAATAAATATCTTTTGCTTCCCAAGGGTCTTTTAATCACTGTGATGAAAGGACACCAGAAATATTTTTCGCTTCAAAACCGTCACAGAGAGCTCCTCCCCCGTTTTATCACTATCAGCAATTCTCGCCCGGAAATAGCAGAAACAGTAATTGCCGGTAATGAGCGGGTACTTCGGGCCAGACTGGAGGATGCAAGGTTTTACTACGACGATGACCGTAAATACAGTCTGAGATCAAGAGTAGATGCTTTAAAAGCTGTTACATATCAGGAAAAACTGGGTACTGTTTATCAGAAGGTTGAACGCTTTACAAATATTGCTCTCTCTATTGCAGACAGCGTGGATTCGAAGCTTAAGGATGATCTTAAGCTTGTCTGCCGCCTTTCCAAGGCTGACCTGACAACAGGAATAGTATATGAATTCCCGGAGCTTCAGGGGTACATGGGTATGATATATGCTCTAAATGATGGAGAGAAAGACTCTGTGGCACAGGCTGTTAAAGAGCATTATAAGCCAAGGTTCTCGGGAGACAAACCACCTGAAGGCGATCTTGGAGCTATCGTAGCTTTGGCCGACAAGATTGATAGTATAGTAGCTTTTTTCTCAGTGGGTATGATTCCTACCGGTTCAGAAGATCCATTTGCTCTTCGTCGCCAGGCACTAGGTCTGCTGGCCATTCTGGAGAAAAAGAAGTACGGTATTTCTATCGAAGACCTCATCGACATGTCCATACAGGCCTTGCCTGCTTCGCAGCGGGTTGACGAATCTTTGGCTAAATCAGTGCTTACGTTCATAAAGCAGCGACTCGAGGGGCTGCTTGAGGCAGAAGGTGTTCGGTATGACGAAATAGATGCTATCTTATCTACAGGTGTTGGACAAGTAAATGACCTGCGGGCAAGGCTAAAGGCGTTGATGATTTTAAGAAAAGATGATCGTCGCTTTAGTGATCTTGTTCTTGCAGCCAAAAGGGTGTACAACATACTGGCCAAGGCCCCTGAAATTTCTCTCAACGAGTCCTTGCTAAAAGAGGATGCCGAGAGTGCTCTTCACAAAACAGTTTTGTCCCTGAGTGACCGTGTGAATTCTGCAAATTCTGAATGCCTTAATGAGATCGTAGGTCCTATTAATACTTTTTTTGATACTGTGCTGGTCATGGACAAGGAGGAGGATGTGAAATTTAACAGGTTAGCTCTTCTTCAAAGTGTAAAGAATATTTTTGAAAGAATCGGAGATTTTTCAAAAATAGTTGTAGTGGGGGGAAAACCTTTAGATTAAGGTCTACTTTTTCCGGTTGGCCAGGCGATCGTACTTTTCGGTACCTACGCATTCCTTGGCATGTGGGCACCAATCGACACATGTAGGTCCGATGAACTTCTTATTGATTTGGCCGCAATGTTCGCATGTTGTTTCGGTTTCGTCCGACCATATTTCGAGTGTCTTACCGCATCCTGTGCAAACAATATCCTCTGGAGAGGGGTTTCTTATTTCCTGGCTTCCAGGACAGCTTTCTTTAAACATACTTTTATTTTACACCCGATAAGAGGTCAGATTCAATCACTACAAAATAAGTGTAGTGGAAACAGATATCAAGGTTTTATGCCCGGAACTATTTTTTTGTTTTTTTTGTTTTTTTTAAAATGTTTTACGATGAAACCTTTACCACTGTCTTAACATTGCCTCGTGGATTAAAGTCTCCAATTACCTCAAGAAACTTGGGCTGAATTACCTCTGATAGATCGGCATATATTTTATTGGTTGCTTCTTCATGCGAGATGCTTATATCTCTGTAACGATTCAGATAAAGTTTCAGAGATTTAAGCTCAATAATGGATTTGCCAGGAATGTAACGTATACAAATTGTGGCGAAGTCGGGATAACCAGACCTGGGACAGAGGCATGTAAACTCCTCAAAGGATATATTTACTTCGTAATCCCGTTCCTGCGAGGTGTTGGGCCATGCTTCGAGTTTAGCTTCTGATATAGCATCTTCACCATATTTATTCATTATAATTACCTCTGGAATGATGTGTAGTAATAAACCACGTTGTTATGTTATAAAATCTACAAGGTCTATTCTGTCTGTAAGTACATTGATTTTACTTCTTACTGATTTCACCTTCTCTCGGGATACCTCTGCCAGTAGTATTCCTTCACCTTCTGTTTCATTCATGGTTTTCAGCTTTCCGCCAGGGGCAGCCATTAATGAGCCGCCGCAGAAATTTGTGCCATCGAGTGATATGCCGATTCTATTGGAACTTGCCAGGAAACACTGATTCTCGACCGCGCGGGCAAGAGCCAGCAATTCCATTATATCGCATCGCGGATGGGGCCATTCTGAACTTACCAGGAATGCATCAACTCCGGCAGCCGCCATTTTCTGGAACATAGCTGGAAAACGTAGATCATAGCAGACGGCCATTCCGAATGTGGCTCCTCTGAACTCGAAGATTCCAAGACGCTCTCCTGCTGTAAAATGCTGATCTTCTTTCATAAGTTTAAAAAGATGGATCTTATCGTATATTGCCAACTCGGCTCCTTCAGGACCAATGGCAATCATACGGTTGTAAAGCCGGTCTCCATCTTTTACAACAATGCTCCCACAGATGACTGCGTTTAGGCGTTTTGCCAATGATCCGATACGGGCTATAACATCTTTTTGGCTGCTTTCAGCGCTATGCCAACTATGTTTGTCATACCCGGTGGTGAAAAGTTCGGGAAGCAGATAAATATCGGCGGTGGGAGAATCGGAGAGGAGGCTTTCGACTTTTTCAAGGTTTTTATCAACCTCACCGTCGATTATAGACATCTGAACTATAGCAATTGTAGGCAAGGTATTAATAGTGTTTTATCAGACAAGATATGAATTTTTTAATAAAAATAGCTCTGTCTGTATGTTTAAATGTAAGAGCTTGATTAGCGGCATCAAGAGCTTTTTGTGTATCTCCTGCCACAAGCTGCCTTACTGCAAGGCTTTCCATCTGAACCCCTTTTTTTTCGGCTGCAAGCGCAAAAGAAAGGTCTGTGCTGCAACGGCGGCATATTGTTGTGTTACCGTTCATGGATGCCCTGCATGTGGGACAGCGTTCCATAAAAACTATGATTCCAGATAAAAAATAACATCAGATAGATGATCAACCTCAGACTGCATGGATATTATATCGTTGGAGTTTATCGCATCGGTGATAGCCTCTATGAGGTTAACTATTTCTTCCCTGTCTTCTTCGGTGGCAATGTCCAGGAGTCGCTCGGCTTTTTCTATAACGGCCTGCGCTTTTACAGTTTCCTGGTTTATGTTTCCTCCATTGTTTGGGGAGTTATTATCAGCAATCATATCGCCAAAGAGTGTGCTGACTCTCTCTTTAGCACTGTCGAGTTCATCCTGTTCAAACTTTGAAATGGCATTATCTATGCGGATAGTCTTTTCGAGCCCGGTACGTTTCTCTATAGCTGAAGCATGGAGTATACCATCCAGATCCAGGTCTAAACGCATCATGATAGGATTACCCGCAGGCACCTTGCCCAGACCCTCCACCATGAACTGACCGATTTCGATATTGTTTAACGCGTCAGGATTTTCACCCTGATATATCCTCACATCAACAGAGCGCTGGCCATCTTGCGCAGTGAAGAAAACCTCGCTTTTAGACGCTGGAATTGGTGTGTTTTTTTGTATGACCGGAACAAAAAGATGCTCGTAAAGCTCTCCATCCAGCTCTCCTAGAGCACTAGTGCCAAAGGTATAGGGTGTTACGTCCACAAGAATGCTGCCAACTGTTTCGCCTGCAATCATAGCGGCTTGGATGGCAGCTCCCATGGCTACGCATAAATCCGGATTGACATCCAGCCTCGGTTGGATATGGAAGGTCTCTGTAAGCCTTCTGCCGACCAGTGGTGTAAGAGTTGAACCTCCAACAAGAATTACTTCATCAATGTCCGAAACTGTTAGGCCTGCGTCCTTAAGCGCAATGTGTACAGCCTCCAGTGTTTCGTCAATGTGTGGGGAAATTATAGTTTCATACTCGTCTCTGGAAAGTTCTATCGAGAGGTTTACTGGTGTTCCATTTTTTTCTGCAATAAACTCTTCTTCTATAACAGTAAATGGATTGTCGGAGAGGAAAATCTTAGCAGACTCGGCCGCACGTGTGATACGGGCCATGGCCTTCTTTGAGTCAGACAAATCAACGCCTGAGTCGTCCTTAAGGCTCTCTAAGATGTAAGATACTATCAGATCATCGAAGTCGTCCCCGCCCAGTTTATTGTTGCCGTGGCTTGCGACTACTTCTACTACTCCGCTTTCTATATTTACTACCGAGACATCAAAGGTTCCACCTCCAAGGTCGTAGACAAGCACTTTTCTGTTTCCTTCATGAGAGGCCTCGTAGGAAAGGGCAGCGGCTGTTGGTTCATTAATCATGCGCACTATATCCAGACCGGCTATCTGGCCTGCCTCTCTTGTCGCTTGCCTCTGTGCGTCAGAAAAATAAGCAGGTACGGTTATCACTGCTTTTTCGATAGGCTTGCTGATATAAGTCTCAGCTATACTTTTAAGTCTTCTAAGGATAATTGCAGATATCTCCTGCGGGGAATATGGGGTGGCAGCCATATGGACTTTTTCATTGGTACCCATTTTTCTCTTAATGGATTTGATGGTTTTATCCGGATAGGCTACGTACTGGTTCTTGGCCGGTTCGCCAACAAGCAGCTTGCCGTCTTCTGAAAGGCTGACAAAGGAAGGCAATATTTTTTTTCCGGCATCTTCTATTAAAACAACATGTCCGTCTTCAACAATTGCCACTTCGGAATTTGTAGTTCCAAGATCTATGCCTATTATAGGTTCAGACATTTTGCTGCTTCTCCTTATTGTTTTTAATGTTTTTGTTAACCTTTACTTCAGCATATCTTAAGGTCTCGTCGTTCCATAGAAAACCTTTACGAAATTCTTCTGTCACAACCCCGTCCTCAATATCAGAATTATGATCAAGCTCTATAACTTTCATCATATAGGGATCTAATGGCTTTTTTAGCGCTTTAATAGCTTCTACCTTCCATGAACTTAAAAGTTCGTCCATTTGTCTAAGTGTAATTTCCTGTCCTTCTTTGTGTGCATTAAGTATAGATAAGCTGTTTTTACCAAGCTTGTCCAATATTCCGGGGCGGTAATTCAACAGTGCTTTTAGTCCTGCTTCTATTCTGTCCCGAATACCTAGAACATCAAGAATAATCGGGCGGAGCAGATCATTTTTCATGTTTTCGGTTGCGGCTTTTTTTCTGTCTAGTTCGGTCTTCAATGTATGGTATCCGGTATCCATGGTTTCAAAAGATGTTTTTAACTGATCCAGTGCGCTTTTAAAATGTCTTGATTCTGTTCGCACCTCTGTTTTAAGAGATGCAAGTTCAGAAAAAAGCGAAAAAAGATCGGTTGTCTTTGTATCACCTTCATCATCATCCATTATACCGGCGACGGTTTCAGTGTAATCTATATAGTCAGTGAACCGTTTTATCAATTCCTCTCTTGTGTTTATATTCATTGTTTCAATGTCCGTTGCATGCATAATTTATTCTACTTTTAGCCTGTGCCTTACTATCGCATTTTCCAGTAGTTTCAGAATTATTTCTTTTGTAGGGCGAACCCCTGGTTCTTCTGTTTCTAGAGCTTTTTCTGCAAGAAAGGCAATGTTTGGCGTATCCTGCGAGAAAAGTCTATATGTCATTCGTAATTTATCTGTTGCAATGGCATCAAATGCCTGCCTGACTTCCTTAAATGTTTCCGGGAATTGCTCAGGTGGATATTCACGAATTTTTTGCAAATAGGCATTTCTTACAGCCTCATCAGAGGTGTTGTTTTCTACCCCTAAAATATCAAATGCCGATATCATTAAAAAAGAGTTCCTTGCTGATTATTACCTTTTGGCTCTTTCTTTTTATTTGCAGACCTTTTCTTTGACGGCTTTTTATTTTTCGGGTTGAATGTTTCGTCAAATTCTTCAAAAGGGTCTTCAAATTCAGCAAGAGCAGCCTCTAATTCTTCACCCTCTTTGCCCATAATAATATCCATAATCTGACGAGGGTTCGGCATGTTCGGCATATTTGGCATATTTGTGGGCATTTCGAAATCACATATAAAATCAAATATGAGTTTTGCTGTTTTTGTATCGCCTTGAGAGGTTGCCATCTCCTCTGCTTTGTCAAGCAGATACATGTCTTTTTCTGACAGCTTGAGTAACTGTCCCATGCATTTACCAAACATATGATAATAAGTAAATATTGGATGTTTAGGAAACAGTTTTATCCCTTTACGAGCATACTTTGAAAGTGTTTTGAATCGTTCTCTTTTTTGTAGGAATTCACAAATGATTTTTAGTTCAGACTCTGAAAAGACTACTTTCAGCGCCTTTTGCATATACTGGTCTGCAAGCTCACCTGCATTAACTCCCCTCTCATTCAACAAGGCGTAGCTCTCTGCCATACTTATTATCGCTATTGTTTCCTTCGGGCTGACAGATGTGGCTGTGCAGGCAGTAAATTCATCATTGTATTGCCTGCTGACCTCTGGGGGCATCCCCATACGACGTGATTCAATAGTGAGTATGAAGGCAGCGATAGACGGAGAGTCCGCCAATAACCTTCTGCCTTCAGCAATGAGTAACTCACAGGCGCTGTTGTTGTTAGCCAGAGCTTCCATCAGTCCATGTTTAAAATTAATGGAAGCAAGTGTTTTCTTATCTCGTTCCAGCTCTGCCGCTTTTTCAAATTCTTTTCTTGCAAGGTGAAACTTTTTAGCTTTAACCTGTTTTCTTGCTTGAAATAACAGTAAGGTGACCATAAGATTTCTTGCTGATGTGTTTATCGGATCCATCTTTATTACCTGTTCAGCATGTTTCATCGCTTTTTTGAACGATTTTTTATCGGCTGCCGCTTTGGCTGCCAAAAGCTGTATTTCCACATCGTTACGAAGTAGATTGGCGGCAGTGTCAATCCACTTTTGAGAGACCTTTTGACCATGAACAACATGACTTATCTGTATGATTTCAAGATATGTATTTTTGTCATGCGGATCGTAGTCAAGACTTTTCTCCAGAAATCCGAGGGCTTTGCCAGCAATGCTAACCATATTTGCCCTGGAAGAGTCTGACTTAGGCTCTTCATTACAAAGCTCATTTGCCAACCTGCGCAGAATAAGGGCGGCTGCCAGTTTTTTTTCATCTGCTGTGAAATCCGCGTGATTCAGTTCATTAAGGCAAGTTTCCCAATATTCCGAGGCTTGTTCTGTTCTTTTCTGTCTCTCTGCCGAAAGCGCACGAATACGTGCCGACTCAAATGGATTTAGCTTTCCAAAAAGCTGCTCGTATTGGACGATTTTAGAAGGATAATTTATCAGTATCTTGATACATGTTTTCTTAACAATATCACTGCCTAAAATATCTGCATTCGAATGTAATAGCTTGAATGCTCTTCGAGTATTTTTTAATAGGGACGTTTCCATAAGTTCGCTGGCAAGATTGATCCGGTCGGTCGTGATTCCTATTAATGAAGCCATAATCTCTTTTTCCTGAATGCCCAAATTAGGTAGAATGGACGTAAGTTCTTTTCCGGATGTTGTCGAAAGCCGAAAAACCTCAAAAAAGCGGGCAAGAAGATTATTGGCTCCAAGCTTCCCGACTGTTTTTTTAGCCTCGTCCTGTTTTCCTGAATAAAGCAAATTTAGCGCCTTAATGAACATCCGTATCCCCTTATATGGAGACTTAAACGGTATTTTTGCAAGAATATCTTTTGCAAGTCGATCATCTTCAAGGCAAAAGGCGTTAAGTGCCTCCAACGCTAGGTCACGATGTGTTAGTAAGGCAGAGTCTTTTGGTATAGACTTGATAAAATCCCCCTTGTTCAAGAGAGAAAGGGATGCTAAAGTGGCGTCAAGATCGTTAATTTGAGCGTTGCCTGTGATGCGGTTTTTAAATCGAATATATGCACCGACTGCTTCATCATACCGACCCAGGTTAACAAGGAGGGAAACATAAAGATACGGCTCTTTATGTTCACCACAGAGACTCGCCATGTTTTCCCATACTACGAGCGCTTCTTTATACATTTTTTTTGCTGCAAGTTCTCTGGTTCTGCCTAAATACGCATTGGCAAGAAGTTTATTCCAGTCAGCAGAATCTTTATCTTCTTTTATCAGTTGTTTGAATATGATAATTGCATCTTTGTATCTCTTACTGTTTAAATATTCTTCACCCTTTGTCATTAGTTCCTGTGCGGATTTTCCGACAAACGGATTTTTTTTGTTTTTTACTTTATTATGCGCAGATGATTTCATAAGAACTTTTCTGGTTGATTTTAATCAGTGATACTTAATTTTGTGGTGTATATGGTGTAATTATGTACCAAAAGCCTGTGCAGAATCAAAGGCTAAGATTACATCATACAGTTTTTTCTTATTTTGTCGTAGATCGTTGACGTAATATATTGTTTTAGCATATTATTTTTATCTATTATGATGTCAGGTTGTGATATTTGATCTGCAAAAACAAACGAAACAAACGACTTTTACCGGTCTGGACTCTAGTACCTATTATAGTTGTATTTATAATAGGTACAGTGCTTGTTCCTCCGGCTGTTGCCGGTCCATGGGTTGCACCCGGGGATCTTGGCCTCCGTCATGACCTTTTATTATTGGGCGATGCCGGCCTGATATCTGCTCCACTTTCTGCATGGCCTTTATCGTTGGGTGATATAGCCAAGGACTTGGATAACATTAAAAGTATAAAAAGTGATACTGGAACTCCCGGACTAAAGCAGGCTCTCAGACGTGTGAAATCACGTATCAGGCAAGAGTCTGCCGGAGGGATGCACTTTAAAAGCTATACTTCGCTTTCAGCCAAGCCTCTTCAGTTGAGAACGTTTAATGCGACGCCTCGCGAGTCCGCTGAGGCTGGTGTCGAAGTAGAGTGGATGAATAAACGCCTTGCCTATCGTCTTAGTGTCAGTGGTGTTTATGAGCCTGATGACAACAACACGTTAAGACTGGATGGATCTTATATAAGCCTGCTGATTTTTAAAAACTGGGCGCTATCTGTTGATGCTGTAGAT
>CAYWZR010000079.1:0-10034 GCA_964462885.1 uncultured Nitrospirota bacterium | reverse complement strand
GATGCTTTTTTAGACCGGCAGGCAGAGGAGTCTTTTTATTGCCTGGATGTGAAACATTGGCATGGAGGTATAACGTGGGATGCTTCAGGGTTTGATAGTCAGGACATTGTATTAAAACGCCGTATTCTGAGAAAAGCCATTTCGGCTCTTCAGGGAAACATCTTTGGTCTCGCTTTTTATCACATAGAGGCGGCTCTTGAGAGCTTGGCGTCCGGTGGAAGAGCTGACCTTCCGGGCGGGCTGATAATAAAGCGCGAGTATTCACGTTACAAAATATTTTTTAAATCGGATATCTGTGATATCACACCTATAAGTCTTGATATTCCTGGAAGTGTGACTTTTCTAAGTGGATGCCGAATCGAAGCGAGTTTCGGTGCTTTTTCAGATGGGCTCGGAGACGGGAAGTATATGGTTGCAGTTGATTCCTCAAAGGTAGACGGTCCTCTTAAGGTCCGTTCCAGGCGGCCTGGAGATTTTTTTCACCCATTTGGTTTAAAGAGTGGCAAAAGCAAAAAACTCCAGGATTTTTTCGTGGATGAGAAGGTCCCGGCATCTGAGCGTGATGCGGTGCCGCTGGTTGTATGTGGAGAAAAAGGAGAAAAACAAGGGGATATAGTCTGGGTGGTTGGCTATCGCCTGGATAACCGATTTCGGGTTGACGCTGATGCGTTGCCAAAAGAGAGATTATTGCATCTTCGCTTTTTTACTGTTAAAAACGATTCTTCCTGATCCACTGGGATGCCATCTCGTATTTTTTGTGTTACGATGGAATTAGAAGTTATTACAGCGCAGCAAACGACCAGGCCGATACAGAAATAGAGATGTTTTCCCCCACCAAAAAAGGAGGATGTCATGAACTACCTGCTTACAACAGACGGATCAGAGTACTCAAAGGCGGCAGCGGTATTTCTTTCCTGTTTTAACCTATGCAAAGATGATCGTATTGATATTGTGCATGTTATAAGTTTGCCTGGTATCTTTGGAGAGACGTATGAGCATTATGATCAGCTTTTTCGGATTCAACAAGAGCTTGGTGAGAAAATACTTGATGAAGCCAGTGGGTATTTCAAAGAAACCAAGGTTACAGTGGTGGTACACCTTCATCAAGGATATCCGTATTATGAGATATTGAAAGCCGCTAATGAAAATAATGCTGATATAATCGTAATCGGGAGTCGTGGGCTTATGGGGCTAGAATCGTTTTTGCTAGGGAGTGTTACGCGAAAAGTTGCAATAAATGCTCCTATGCCGGTTCTTGTCGTAAAGCCTTCACAGGGTGAGCAGGTAGACGGGCATCCTCTACGGGTTTTGTTTGCCACTGATGGATCGCCTTGCGCTAAAAAAGCCGCAGCTGCACTATATTCACTTTCATTGCCGTCCTCTGCTGAGCTTACTATTATTTACGTTACGAGTTCGCCGCTTGGTGACATTCCTGAGCGGTTTGCTATCGAAATAGACGATCATGTAAAGGAAACAGTTGCGGCGATGAGAGCTGATGAGATGTCAGTGGCGGAGCAATTACTGGAACAGCAGCAGAAAATTTTTAAGGGCTGTTTTGGTTCTGTGAAGACAATTGTGAAATCGGGCAAAGTTGCTCCTGCTATAATTAACAGCGCAAAAGATATGGATATTGACATGATTGCTATAGGCTGTCACGGCGAAAAGGGTCTTATTGGTATGCTCGGAGGAGTCTCAAGGCGAGTTTTGAGCTATGCACCTTGCAGTGTGCTTATATCCAAACTTCCAGAATAGACTATTTTACCGTTTTATAAGTTCTGAGGACATATTTTTCGAGAAACGTCTCCAGGGTGCCGGCCTGGTCTTCTGTAAGCTTTCCGAACTTAAGGCCGCAGAGCCTGCTTTCTATGCCTTGCACAAGCAGGGGTAGGTTTTTATTTACGACATTATCGTAAACAATTTCACAGGGAACCTGAGAAAGGTATAAGGCCTCAGGGGTTAAAATAATGTCTAGCCGTAACTGTTCGGAAAGCCATGCCCCCTCATTAGACTTGTCAAATACCAGGTACTCAAATGCAACTCCGCCTCTACTGATATTTTTAATTTGTCCTAGTTTGTCGCAGTAAGGCTTTAATAGGGCAAAAGCATGTTCTTTAGCAATATAACGTTCAAAATTTCTTTTTTCAGATGTGATCACGTTTCTCCCTCCTAATATCTGTAGTTTTATGGAAGATACATCTACTAACATAAATATTAGTAATTTATATGCAATAAGTGTGCTAAATATGTAACAGTATGAAAAGTAAGTGTTTTATAGTTTTCTAAAGAGAGGTGTGACTTAAAAGTGTAAAATTTTCCGACATCCAATAAACTGGTTGAATGTCTCCTGAATTTTACTTGTTTTTAGTTTTAAAATCAATGGAATAGACCCTTTAAGGTAGGTTGGGTAATAATGTTTAGTGTATCAAAAGGATACTGTTTTTACAAAAACGTTATTTTGATCGAAAAAAAGTGTAAAAAAAACCGACGAACTTTTTCTGTTCTGAATTCTTTGCGATGTTTAAACTACGACTTATTGGTAAAGTAAGAATATGGATAAACTGACACCCGGTTCAATAGGCCGCTCTGGGCAGCGGCATAAAAAGAGCAGAATCAGTCTTCGTCGTAAGGCTTTTACTTCTATCGCAATTGTTTACGCTGTGCTGATTGCCTACTTTTTTTACTTTGCTGTTGTAAGGCAACATCATGCTGTTGAAGAGGAGTTGATAAACGCAGCACGGATGAAGGCAAACCTGATTGCGGTAGTAATTTCGGCAGTAACTTCTGAATCCCTGTTACATGAGAATAAAGTATTTCTTAAGGGCCTTGTTGGAGATGTTCTCAAAGACGAAGAACTAGAATATATTAGCATTGTGGATAAAAAAGGTGATGAGATTGCAGAAGGTGGAAAATTAAGTATGCTTTCAGCAGACACAGAGAGTAGAGAGAATAAAGGGATAAGCGGATATTTAACTGTTATTAGAGAAATAGGGAAGGGCAAGGGGTTTCTGCACGGAGCAGGGCATGTTTTTGATATATACACACCTGTTGTTCACGAAGGCAGGAATGTGGGAGGGTTTCATCTGGGAATAAATACGCGCCGCGCAAACCGGCGTTTAGAAAATATCACGTATCTTGGAATCACTTTTATAGCTCTTTTTATTCTTACCGGAATCTTACTGGGATATTTCCTTGATCGACGACTAAGGGGAGCCTTGAAAAAACTGATTCAGACCACGGAGCGTATGGCTGGCGGGGACTTAACACGGCGTGTTTCCATTGATACGGGTGATGAACTGGAGGAACTAGGCGGGTCTTTTAACCGTATGGCGCAAGCTCTTTCTGAACGGGAGAAGGAACTGATAACAGCCAGGCGCACCATGATTTCCATGTTTAATGGAATCACGGCTGGAATTGCTTACATATCCAGGGATTACGAGATTATTCAAGTAAATAACGCTTACGATGAGCTTATAACGAATGTGGGCGGTGTAAGTAACAATAAGCATAAATGTTATGAACTATTATGGCACAGAGAAGTTCCTTGCCAAGACTGTTCCGGCCTTTTTGCAATGAAGAGGGGGGCGTCATGCGATCTTCAAAAAGAGATTGTTTTTGAAAGTGGAGAGAAACATATATTATGGATTCATGCCTATCCTGTGCTGGATCAGGAAAATAATACTATCGGATTTGTCGAGTATATCCTGGATATCACTCACCAGCGAAAAATGGAGGATGAGTTGAAAAACTATTCTGAACGTCTTGAAGAGATTATTCAGGAAAGAACATCCAGCCTTAAAGAGGCCCAAGTTCAAATAATGCATCAGGAAAAGATGGCGGCCCTTGGTCAGATGGCGGCAGGCGTAGCGCATGAAATAGGTAATCCACTGGCTGCTTTGTCATCTTTGCTCAGAAGTCTTGAAAATGGTTTAGGAGCACGAAACACGGTTTCTGGTAGTAGTTCTACATCAGAAAAGACACGGGTTATGAAGGAACAGATCGATCGTATATCCAGAATTGTGCGGGAGATGATGGATTTTTCGAGGCCTACAGAGTACCGTAAGAGCCTTACTCATGTTAATCAGGTTATTGCGTCAGCTCTTGGTATTGCCAAATATGACAAACGCCTAAAAAATGTTCGTGTAATGACCAGCCTGGATAGTGAGATCCCGGCATTAAAGTTGGATGGTGACCAACTGCTTCAGGCTTGCTTGAATATCATTTTTAATGCAGGTGACGCAATGAACGGCGAAGGCGTTCTTTCTGTGACCAGCAGATATGAAGAGGATTTCGTTAAGGTGATATTTGAAGATACAGGCTCCGGTATTTCCGAAGAGCAGCTTCCGCATCTGTTTGAACCCTTTTTTACCACCAAAGACGTGGGCGTGGGAACAGGACTCGGGCTTTACGTAAGCTATGGAATCATGCAGAATCTTGGAGGTTCGATACGGGCTTCAAACAAACAAGGCAGTGGGTCTGTATTTACAATGAAGATTCCAACAAAATTACAATAGGAAAGATGATATGAAAAATACAACGGTGCTTGTTGTGGACGACGAGCGGGCGATTAGAGATCTTTTGTCTGACGAGATCAGTCAGGCTGGCTATACGGTTATTTCGGCAGCAGGCGGAGAGGATGCACTTTCTGTTGTAAGGCAGGAAAATGTTCATATTGTAATTTCTGATATCAAGATGCCTGGAATGAGTGGGCTGGAACTTCTGGAACAGATTTTAAATATCTCTCCAGAAACTGTTGTCATTATGATTACAGCTTATGCTTCTGTTGAGACAGCAGTAAACGCTCTTCGAAAAGGAGCGTTTGATTATATGCTGAAACCCCTGATATATGAAGACGTCATCGCTAAAATCTCCAGGATCGATCACTACATTAAGATCAGACGCGAAAATCAGATTCTGCGGCAGGAGGTAAAAAAACAGTACGATTTCCATAATATTATCGCAAAAAGCAGGTCAATGGAAGATCTCTTTGATATGATTCGCAAGGTCTCGACCACTTCAAGCAATATCCTGATTACTGGTGAAAGCGGTACGGGAAAAGAGGTGATAGCTCGAGCCATTCATTTTAACAGCCCGAGAAAAGATGAAAAGTTTCTTCCTGTAAACTGCGGTGCCATTCCGATAACCTTATGGGAGAGCGAGCTTTTTGGGCATGTACAAGGAGCTTTTACCGGAGCCTCTGGCAATAAAGAAGGTTATTTGCAAGTTGTGGAGGAAGGCACGTTATTTCTTGATGAAATATCTGAGATGCCGCAGGATGCCCAGGTAAAACTCTTGAGGGTGATCGAGGAACAGGAGTTTGTGCAGCTTGGCTCGGTAAAAGCCAAAAAACTAAACGCACGTATTATTGCCGCTAGTAACAGGGATCTCAAACAGATGATGGAGCAGGGAGAATTCCGGGAGGATCTTTACTACAGGCTTAATGTTATCCGGCTGCATATTCCGCCTCTTCGGCATAGGATTGACGATATCCCCTTGCTGGTACGTCACTTTATAAGTAAGTTCAATCTTGAGTTAGGCAAGAACATACAGGGCGTTGACAATATGACTATGAAGCTTCTTTTAAGCCACAGGTGGAAAGGAAATGTTCGTGAGCTGAAAAACGTGATTGAACGGGCTATGATTTTATGCGACAAGAAAATCATAGAAATCAATGATCTTCCTGTTGAGCTTAACGATTCAAAAAAGACCTCCGGTCTGATCGGACGCGGTGATTTAAAACAGAGTGTGAGAGAGTTTGAGCGGATATCCATTATCTCAGTACTGGAGGAGGTTTCCTTTGACAAGTTGAAGGCCGCCTCTATTTTGGGCTTAAGTAAATCGTCTCTTTACCGCAAGATAGAAGAACTTGGCATTGGATAACCACAACACTATATTCCCATAAATGGGACTGCGCTTCCCGCTTATTTTCCCATATTTGGGAAGATGGTTCACCTCTTTAGATTCGCTATTTTTCTATATTTCATCTAAAAACTTTTTAAAAACAATTAGTTAAAGATTAACTTTCCCAGTTTAGCCAATTCTGGCATTGAAGTTGCTTCTAAAAGAATACTGTTTACTAAATAAAAACATTAATCAAAATGATTAAAATTTTGTTTTTAGAAATTATTAAGGAGGGGAATAAATTTATGAAGAAGTTAACATTCTGGATTTTACTTTTGTCGATTATGGCTCTCGGGGTTGAGTTTGCTCCAAAAGATGCCGAGGCCATTCCGGCCTTTGCAAGAAAATATAAGACTGCCTGTATCACCTGTCATGCCACATTTCCAAGGTTGACGGCTCAAGGTGAAGCGTTTCGTTTAAATGGTTACAAGATGCCGGGAGGGGACGAGCTTTTTATTAAAGACCAGCCGATGAGTTTAGGTGCGGCAGGATACAAGAGAGTTTTTCCAAAGTCTGTCTGGCCATCGGATATCCCTGGCATGCCGCCGATCGCTATACGTCTCACACAAAAAACGGCATACGATATTGGGGACAACAATCCTGCCGTTAATTTTAATGCCCCATCAACAAAAATACTTGCAGCGGGTTCTATGGGTGAGGATATGTCATTTTTTACCGAATTTGAGTTTGGTCAAGCAGAAGAACCGGGTGTGGAGATCGAGAGAGCTGATTCGAGCAATCCTGCACATGTCACTGATGTGATTGTAGAACATGAAAGCGGCACTGAAATTTCCGGTTGGTTGATGTGGGAAGATCTTCTTGATGACACAATTGGTGAGAATCATTTAAACATAAAAATAGGAAGTGTAGGTATGCAGGATTTGGCCTTACCAAATACCAGAAGCCATAACATGATTACGACCGAGATGTACCTTTATACCTCTGCTGTGGGTCTGCATGCTGAAGGCGGTAGCAATACAGGACTTGAGTTGAACGGTTTTGATAAATGGTGGAGATATAATCTGGGTATTATGCAGGGAGATGGAGCCACAGCTAAAAAGGATTTTTACGGCGCAGCTTCGTTCAAGATAGGCGGACTTGGTTATGACGGCTCAGGCGGGACAACCGAAGAGGGAGGACTCTCTACAACTCCTGCCGGTTACTGGCGTGACGATTCGGTTGCCTTCGGATTCTTTGCCTATCGTAGCTATAACGGACCTCAGGATGAGGAATCTGATCGCTATGGCGTTGATCTTCGTGTTAACTACAGAGATTTATCGGTTGCTGCCGGGTATATATCCGGTAAAGATATTGAGGATATGTCGGGTGGTTCACCGCAGGATAGAGATGTTTACTTTGGGGAGGCAGAATATTTTGCCTATCCATGGTTACAGCCCTATTTTCGCTTTGAGGGCCTGAGTGTTAGTGGTACCGAGAACACATCCAGGATTGTTGCTGGCGCTGTAATGTTGGCTCGCGCCAATGTGAAGTTTAACCTTGAGGGAAGATTTTATACGGATAACGAGCCAACAATGGTTGGCCAGGGTGATCGCGTTGTGGTCAGTCTGGATTATGCATTCTAAATATTTGAATGTTTGAAACAGTACTATTAATTAGTACTTATAAATAAATTGGAGGTTTAAAAAAATGCGTAAGTCAAAAATATTAACATTTTTCATCGCTGCTATAGCAGTAGTTGGCTTGCTTTTGTTCGGAAGTATTGCTCAGGCGGAAGAGGCGGGGCATGCACACGGAGGCGCTCATCATGAAGGCGGCACTATAAAGGGTTTGGTAAAGACAGCATGGGTTAAACGTTATCCTGCGATTGTCTATGTCGACCATGTGGATGGAAACTTTCCGCCTCCTAATGAGAATGTGTTCATAGGCCAGAGCAATCTGACATTTAAGCCGCGTATCATGGCTGTGCTAAAGGGAACCACCGTAGATTTTGTAAATGATGACAATGTGGTTCACAACGTTTTTGCACCTCCAGGGGCTGCAAAAGAGTTTAACCTTGGAACATATGGGGCTGGAGTAACAAAGACTGAAACATTTGACAAGCTTGGAGAGGTTCCGCTTCTTTGCAATGTTCATGCGGAGATGGATGCTTTTGTTGTTGTTCTTCAAAATCCATACTTTGCCCTTACCGATAAAAAAGGCAATTTCGAGATTAAAGACGTTCCTCCAGGCTCTTACAAGTTGAAGGTGTGGCATGAGAAGCTTAAAGAGGTGACACAAGATGTTGTTGTTGAGGCGGGAAAGACCGCTTCAGTTGAGTTTAAAGGTCTGAAGAAAAGGTAAAAAAGATAAAAAAAAGGATTAAACAAGTCTGCTTAAGGAGTCCTGGGCTTTATGGATGACAAGAAAGATTACTCTGTGAAAAAAGAAATAACGCTCGTTTTGGCCATTGGCGCAGTTGTGGGTTTGGTAATGCTTGTGGTTGGCATAGGGGTTGTGGAGTTTCTAAAACACTGATATGAAGCGATACACGACGCGTTTAGTTAACGGAACATATCTGGGCAATAATTTCAATTGTCAGCGGGGATGTCCGGTGGGTACTAAAGCCGGAGCTTATGTGCAGGCTATTGCTGATGGTGATTCTGAAAAAGCCTATGCAATTGCCAGGGGACCAAACCCTTTTGCATCGATCTGCGGAAGGATCTGTGCTCATCCCTGTGAGGAGGTTTGCCGGAAGGGAAAAGTCGAAAAAGATCCTGTATCGATCAGAGCACTGAAGCGCTTTGTTACTGAAGTTTACGGAGTAGAGTCCAAGCGCCTACTGAATCTGGATGATACGCTTCGTCATTCCACTGCTCCTGGAAGCCTTAAGCCTATAAAGACAGGTAAAAAGGTGGCCATAATCGGCGCTGGACCTGCTGGTCTGTCATGCGCTCATGACCTGACCAGGCTTGGACATGAATGTACTGTTTTTGAAGCCAGGGACATTGCCGGCGGCATGATGATTCTCGGAGTTCCTGAGTACAGACTCCCAAGAAACCTTATTAAACGAGAGGTGGATGCGATTCTTTCGATGGGGGTGAAGGTCCGATATAACTCAAAACTTGGACGTGACTATTCTCTTTCGGATCTGCGTAAGGAAGGCTTTGATGCGACCTTCATATCGATAGGAGCTCATGAAAGCCGCGGTCTTGATATCCCGGGGACTGAGCTTGACGGTGTTATAAACGGCGTAGAATTTCTTTTAAATGCCAATCTTGGTTACAAAGTGGACCTTGGGGAAAAGGTCATTGTGATCGGTGGCGGTAATGTTGCTGTGGACATTGCCCGTACAGCCAGAAGACTTGGAGAGGAAAGCATCCCCAAGGGAACTACATCTGCATCTGCAGGCGCGGTGTCTGAAGCCAGGGCCGATATCGAGGCAGCGCTTGACATGGCACGCAGTGCTCTTAGGATAGGTGCTCACCAGGTGGTTATGGTCTGTCTTGAGTCAAGAAACAAGATGCCTGCATGGGAGTGGGAGATAGAAGAGGCGACTGAAGAAGGAGTTATCCTGGCCTGTTCGAAGGGACCCAAGAGGATTGTGGGGGAAAACGGAAAAGCTGTGGGACTGGAGACCAAAAACGTAAGATCTGTGGTGGATGAAACCGGCAGGTTTAATCCTTCATATCATGATGGAAGTGAACATGTCCTTGAGGGGGACACTATTATATTGGCTATCGGGCAGGCGTCGGATCTTTCCTGGATACAAGAGGAAGACGGGATAGAAACAACCACGCGCGGTCTTATAAAAGTGGATTCCGCTACTCTGGCTACAACGGCTCCTGGTGTTTATGCAGGAGGGGATGTGGCATTTGGTCCCCGAATTATTATAGATGCTGTGGCCAATGGGCAGAAGGCTGCAAGGTCTATAGAAAAATATCTTAAAAGAGAATTGAGGATCAAAAAAATCTGGAAATCTGAAGAGATTATCCACTGTATGCCGGAGAATTTCGATACGATCCCTCGGCAAAAACCTCCTGTTATCGATATAAACCGTAGAACAGGCATAGGTGAGGTTGAGACACCATATAGTGAGAAAAGCGCACTGCTGGAGAGCGCTCGCTGCTATCGGTGCAATATAAATACAATTTTCAGCAGCAGCAAATGTATCCTTTGTGGCGGCTGTGCAGATGTAT
>CAYWZR010000078.1:0-10140 GCA_964462885.1 uncultured Nitrospirota bacterium | reverse complement strand
TTATTTTTGTCATGCCCGAAGTCTTTAATCTGGCATCCAGAACTCATTGAAAAGATTGGATTCCGGCTTAAGGACTGCCGGAATGACAGATAGAGAGACTGGATTTATGGAGAGAGTCTAATTAAGTTACCGCTGGGAGGTTCTGCTTAAGCTTTTAAGTTTCCAAGCTTCCGGGGGGTGATAAAGGGATGAAACTAAGAGTCGGAGAGATCTGTTATGCAAATCTTTTTCCTGTATTTCAGACTCTGAAACAACACTTCGACTGTTCGCAGTACGACTTCATTCAGGGAGTTCCCTCTGATCTTAACAGAATGCTTTGGCAGGGGACGTTGGATGTTAGCCCATCATCTTCGGTGGAATACCTGATGCATCCCGATCGTTATGAATATATTCCCGGTCAATCTGTAAGCTCGATCGGCGCTTCCGGAAGTATTCTTCTTTTCTCAAAATATTCATTGAAAGAACTGGAAGGAAAGACTGTATCCATTACTTCTCATTCGGCTACGTCAGCGCTTCTTCTGAAGGTGATTTTTGATAAGTTCGAGGGGATAAGAGTAAAAAAATATATCCAGATTGACCCACCTAATCAGCCTATTAAGGCTGGCTCTGGAGAAAAGGCTCTGCAAGAGTTTGATGCATGTCTGTTGATTGGAGATTCTGCTCTCAGGGAGAACCGCTTGTCGCATAAACATGTTTATGACCTTGGAACCCTTTGGAGTGCTCATACCGGACTTCCCTTTGTATATGCGCTATGGACAGTGAGAAAGAATCTTTCGGAATCCCGTAAAAAGCTTGTCCAAGCACTTACTAATCAGGTCATAAAGGCGGGTTATCTGGTAAAGTTTTCATATCCGGCGCTTGCTCCACTTGCTTCTCAAAGCGCCTGGATGTCTGAAGCTGACCTAATCAGATATTGGGAAAACCTCTCTTACGAGCTTACAAATGATCATCTGAAATCCATGGAGCTTTTTAAAAAACTGCTCAGTACTCAGGTGAATGAATTGAAGGTTGAAGGTTCCTGTCTAAGCCTAAATAACTAAGATAATCAATCTGTTATAATTAAATATGAGACTACTGTGGTATGGAAACGTGCGAGCTTTGTGGTTACTTCGGTGGACACAGGTGCTTTTGTGCTTCTTATTTTTATTGGGGTTGTTGACGACATGGACTTATGCCGAAGAGAGGGAGTTTCTGTCGGCAGAACCTACGGTTGTTGAAAGATTCGAATATGAACTCTCATGGCTTGGTATAAAAGCCGGTACCGCATTTTTTGAGGTGATAGGTGGAAGTAACAAGGTCATACGGTCCTCTGCCGACTCTGTGGATTGGATTTCGAAGTTTTACAAGGTGGAAGACAGGGCCTACAGCGAACTTGGCGATGACGGAGCTCCTCATCACTTTGAGACCTGGCTTCAGCAAGGTAAGTACAAGAGCCACAAAGAAACGTTTTTCGAAAATAAACAAATACGCTATATAGATCATCAAAAGGGTAAAAAACTTCAGAAGAATACAGAAAAACTATACTATGATGTTTTGTCCGGGTTTCAGCATCTGAGAACCATGAAGCTTGTGCCTGGCAACTCGATCTTTCTTAACATCTTTGACAGCGGTAAAATGGAGAAGGTTGAGATTAAGATACTGAGGCGTGAGAATTTAGACACTGCAAGCAAGACTGTTAAAACCATTGTGGTTCAGCCCGCCCTGACAACTGAGGGTTTGTTCAGACATACAGGGAAGATACTGATCTGGCTCACAGACGATGCTAGGCGTGTACCCCTTAAAATTCAGACCAAGGTTGTGGTTGGTTCGGTGACTGCGCTCCTGGTTAAGGAAAGTGGCGGGGGCTGAGGGATTTGGCGCAGTTAAACGTTTTTTTACCCTGTTTTTTGCGGCTTACAAATTGCCTATTTTTTAAGCAATCTATGCGAAACAGCGTTATAGTTGGTTCTCTCTTTGTTTTTGGTGTCAGTTTTAAACAATTCGTGTTAATAACTCATTAGGACTGTTGATTTATTTTATGTGTCGTTGGTTTTTTTAGTATGCTTTTTATTATAAAACAATAAGTTATCTTGATTTGTATGAATTGGTATGAAGTGCTGGTATTGTGAACAAACAGGGTTGCAGAAGCAGAAGTATTGCTTTTAAAAGGCCCTAAATTTAAAGGAGGGGCGATTATGCCGGATGAAAAGAGTTCTGTGAACGTTGATGATCCGGTAGAAAAACTCAAAAAAGACCTGGATCGTTCGATTCGTTTGGAGCGCAGAAAGAAGATTGCCATAGGGTGTCTATTATTCGTGGTAGTTCTGATAGCCGCCAGGGGCTACTATTACCGAAGCTTTGAACCGTCCAGGCTTGGACCAGGTGATGAGCCTGTACCGGCTGTACTGGGGATTGAGGAAAACACTGTGGTTATCCTGGTTGAAGAGATTGCTAAAGAGCCTGCTGATAAAAAGAGTGGGGAAGAAAAATTAGGAGATATCATTGAGATTGAAGATCCTTTTGAGGCAATAATTCAGGCGGATATTAAGAAAGAATCGGAGTCTTCAGGCTCTTCCCCGGCTGTATCTGACAATAATGGCAGGCAGTATGCTGTTCAGGTTGGCGCTTTCAAGATCGAGCGCAATGCCTTAACATTTGCGGAAGATCTCAGGAACAAGGGCTATGAGGTTTCTGTCATTATAGAGAAATTCGAGAATGGTAAACTTATGTACAGATTGTTAGTTGGTCGATTCAGCAGCAAGGATCGTGCGCTGGGTGAACTCCGAAGTTTAAAAGAAAAGGAAGGTCTTGAGGGGTTTGTAACGCCGCTTTAAAGCTGTTTACCATCTCTTGCTTTTTCTTCTTCATCTTTTTGAAAGAGGATTGGAGTGAGGGTAAATTCAGAACTAGGAATTCAAAGTTTACTATTTAGAGTCTGTCCATTAATTGCCTTTTTTTATTGCGTAGCTTGGGTTTAATACCCCTCTGCTTGCAGCGGGTATTTTTATTTTTGTCATGCCCGAAGTCTTTAATTTGGCATCCAGAACGTATTGAAAATAATTAAAAACACTGGATTCCGGCTTTCTCTGTAATGACGAAAACGTGAGTTCCCCGACTTTTTACGAATTCATCATTATTTTACAGACTCACTTTAAAGAATAAACTTGTAACCGAGCCATATGATCAGGGCAAACAATATTACCCCCACAATGATACTTATAAAGTAACTGCTGTCCTTTGGTACTCCGTTCATTGCATGGCGCATGTAGAAATCAGCATCACCAAAAAGCTCTACCTCGGTATAATCATAAAGATTTGCCTCAATGCCTCTTTCCTGAATAACCTGATTAACGGGTTTCATAAGCGGCAGTTCAACAATCCATGGACCTATCACGGATGAAAATATGCCGATGACAAGTATTCCGGTCAATAAAAATGTCCAGCGTTTTAAAAAAGAGGATGGGCCAGACGGCCCATCCTTTTTATAATTTTTATTATCAACTGATTTCACTATTTATTTAACCGCCTGAAACATCGGGTCTATCTGAGGAAGAATCTCTGGGAATACCAGATAGAACATGATGTAAGCCATAATCAATGTCAAGGAAAGGTTGAGTGTCTGTCCACAAATATAAAGGATAAACGGTTTCCCTCCTTTAAAATGGCTTTTAAGGTCACGGAAATTTGTTGCCAAACCGATGCTTACAAAAGCCAGGCAGAAGAACCATCCCCTGAAAATATCACTCATGCCTTTAATAACACCTTGCTTTATAAGGGTATGGCTGAGGTCTCCACCAAGTGACGCATCCGCCATGGAAAATATTATTGATGCGCCAATAAACCCGATAACAAACTTGGGGAAACGATGCCAGATCTCAATGGCTCCGACCTTTTTGCCTGTTTTTTCAACCTCGACCTTTGTGGTCCAGTAAAGGGCGACAAGGAAAGCTATAACTCCTATCAAGATATTTTGAATCATCTTGATGGTGGCGGCAACATACAGCGCAGTGTCGCCCAGAAATGCTCCAGCAGCGGCAACAGCGCCGGTGGCGTCAATGGTTCCACCCATCCAGGCTCCGCCCAACACCTGAATTTTATCTGCCGGAAACATAGAATTTATAACCGCTGGCATAACAATCATCATGATGGAAGTGAAGATCAAAGACAGGCCAACAGCAAGAGTCAATTCCTCTTTTTTAGCCTTGCAGGCGGCAGCTGTGGCAATAGCTGCTGATACGCCACAAACAGACATATCCGAACAGATAGTGGCATTTAATGTTTTGGATTTTATCTTTAGAACTTTTTGTCCGAACCAGTAGGTGGTGAGCCATACAACCGGAGTAACTACCCATGCTACAAAGATTCCGGGCTGTCCTATCGCCACGAGTTTCCCAAATAATATCTTTGCACCAAGAAGAACCAAGCCTGTCTTTATATAAAACTCGGTCTGAACCGCCGGGAGGACCCACTTGGGTGTTCCTATGGTATTACTGATCAACATCCCGATGATAATGGCCCAGGCGGCATAGCCTATTCCCAACCCCTTGATTGTAGTTTGGTTGGCCATCATAAAGGCAATGCAGACGATAGCAAAAATAAAGATAAATCCCTTCAGAAACTCACCAAAGGAGTACCCCATAACAGCCATGCCGATGCCGAAGAAAACAGCCATCCCGACCATGAGAACAAGCAATTGAAAAATCTGGTTATGAGGTTTATGTGTTGGGATACCTCTCTTTTTAAGACCCTTGACCACCTGTTTTTTATTTCGCCAATCTTTTATGGCGGTAATAGCTGCGTTGTTTAGTTCTTTATCTTTATAGCCAGCCTCTTTTGCCTTGGCATCAGCCGCCTTTGCCTGTTGATGGGCTGCCTTTGCCGCTGTATTTGCATCATTGAACTTCTTTACCACTCCTGATTCTGCTTTGACAGCCTCTGCCTGTTCTTTGCTCATGTAAAATGCGTGCAAAGGATTACTTGTCCATTTGTGAGGCTTTCCAGTCCACTTTTTAATTGTGGATCCGATTATTGATGTTTTGGCCTGAAGCTTCTTTTTCTTGTCTTTTGCTTCATAGAAAGCAACTGTTGGAAACGGATATTCCTTCTCTTTTGCTATTATACTGTTCTGCTTTTCAATCTCGGCTATCGGGTGTTTTGTTTTGATTTCCTTTGTTTTCTTATCTTTGTAATCGTAGGAATCACCCATGGGGAAATATATTAGTACTCCCACCAGCAAGACAAAGAAGCCAAGCCAGATAGCCCAATAGTCCTCTTTTTTCCATAAATCTGAAAATTTACCCTCTGCACTATCTGTTACCGCTTCAGAATTTCCCCCCTCTATCCTCTTAACTTTTCCTGTTTCATCTGGAGATTGATCTACTGACATATACATACCTCCTTTCAAGATGCTGCCCAAAATGGGACAGAGTTAAAGTCATTATTAGAAAAATTCCCTTAACCCTCCTTAGGCCGGAACTAATTTCTATAGATCAGAAGCCGGCACACATCATTAGAGAAAGTATCAAACGTAAAACCCCCATGCCTTACAAATGTATGACATGGGGGTTTTAAAAGAAAGTAACAACGTACATACCTTTAAGGTATTGTAAGCTCTTCTATTAAATATCGTAGTACATAAAAAACTCGTAAGGATGAGGACGCTGGCGAAGAGCATCTACTTCTCTGGTTCGTTTGTAATCGATCCATGCGTTGATGACATCTTCTGTAAAAACGTTCCCCTTTTTCAGGAATTCGTGATCTGCTTCAAGCGCATCCAGAGCCTCTTCAAGGCTGGCTGGCATCGTGGCAACAGAAGCAAGTTCCTCGGGACCGAGATCATATATGTCCTTATCAAGAGGATCACCCGGATGTATTTTATTTTCTATACCATCCAGACCGGCCATAAGCAGGGCAGAGAAAGCGATATATGGATTGCATGAAGGATCAGGGAACCGTACCTCGATCCGCTTTGCTTTCGGGCTGGCTGAATACATCGGAATTCGAACCGCTGCGGAACGGTTTCTTCCAGAATAGGCCAGGTTCACCGGAGCCTCGAAACCAGGTACCAGTCTTTTATATGAATTGGTTGTCGGGTTGGTAAGAGCGGCAAGCGCGGATGCATGCTTGATTATACCACCGATATAGTAAAGGCCCATTTCGCTCAGACCCGCATACTCGTTTCCTGCAAACAATGGATTTCCTTCTTTCCATATGCTCTGATGAATGTGCATGCCGGATCCGTTGTCGGCAAATACAGGTTTAGGCATGAACGTTGCAGTTTTTCCGTACCTTCTGGCCACATTTTTAACAACATATTTGAAAATCATAAGCTTATCAGCCATCTCCAAAAGCGGAGAAAAACGCATATCAATCTCAGCTTGACCTGCTGTCGCAACTTCGTGGTGCTCTGCTTCAACCCATATGCCTATCTTCTTAAGTTCTATGCACATTTCAGCACGTATATCAACCATGCTGTCCGTAGGCGGTACTGGAAAGTATCCCTCTTTGTGACGAGGTTTATACGCAAGGTTCGGCCCCTCGTCTTTACCACTGTTCCAGATAGCTTCTTTGGAATCTATAAAGTAGTAGCCTGAGCTTGGTGTCTGGTCATATCGTACGTCATCAAATATGAAAAACTCGGCCTCCGGTCCAAAATAAACTGTGTCGCCAATATTTAAGGACTTCATGTAATTCGTAGCTTTTTGAGCAATATGGCGTGGATCACGTTCATAAGATTCCTTGGTAACCGGATCTATGATATTGCATGAAAGACTAAGTGTGGGATATTCCCTGAACGGGTCGATAAATGCTGTTGCCGGGTCTGGAATAACCAGCATGTCGCTTGTGTGTATCGCTTTCCAGCCCCGGATACTGGAACCATCGAACCCAAGGCCATCTTCGAACATCTCTTCGTTCAGTTCGTCTATAGGGACCCCGAAGTGCTGCCAAATACCGGGCAAATCAATAAATTTCAGATCGACAAATTGAACATTATTTTCCTCGGCCAGTCTTATTACGTCTTTTGATGTCATCAAGCATTACCTCCTTAACTCTTTTAAAAACAATATTTTTATGAACTTTACTTTTCTCTAACACTAATACTCTACAGAGCGGCTGTGTCCCGCTCGCCAGTTCGAATCCTGATGGTTTCGTCTACAGACAGCACAAAGATTTTTCCATCGCCGATTTTGCCGGTACGTGCTGCACTTTCAATTACTTCTATCGCCTTTCCGGCCAACCCTTCCGGGACAACTATCTCTATTTTTATTTTGGGAATAAAGTCCACCACATATTCCGCACCCCGGTACAATTCGGTATGACCTTTCTGACGTCCGAACCCCTTGACCTCGGTTACGGTCATCCCGTGAATACCGAGTTGAGTTACAGCTTCCTTTACATCATCCAACTTAAAGGGTTTGATAATAGCTTCAATCTTCTTCATGATTCGGCGACCTCCTGGCTGCTGAAGAAATCCAGCTAAAATAACAGATAAATAAACTTAATGTAAACAACTTTATTGCGATAGTAGCAAAAACATTTAGGTAACAAACACCTTAAACTTCTCTAAATATCTCTAATAAAAAGTATCCCGGTAGAGAAAGATATTAAGTAACAGCATTTTTACTCTAAAGCTGTAAAATGGTGAGCCATGTAGGGATCGAACCTACGACCCGCTGATTAAGAGTCAGCTGCTCTACCAACTGAGCTAATGGCCCACATACACATAATCTAATCCGGCTGAACATAGAGAATGCCTTATCCAAAGCGCGACAGTCAACCCTATTTCATGTTTATAGTGGTGCGCCCGGCGGGAGTCGAACCCACGACCCTCGGCTTCGGAGGCCGATACTCTATCCAGCTGAGCTACAGGCGCACTCCAAACAAAAGCAGACCACACCAGCGGTCTGCATTGTAAAGGTTTGGGGTGAGTGAGGGGATTCGAACCCCCGACACCTGGAACCACAATCCAGTGCTCTAACCACTGAACTACACTCACCAATAGTCGCCATTGAATTCTAATTTAACCACGGAAGTTTTTCAAGTAGGGGAACTATTCAGCTATTCATTGCCTCTTTTTCAAAGGGGTAGAGCTGAATAGTTACCAAGTAGGAAAACACAAGCGAGAACAAAGACATTTTGTTTATAATGTTGTACCACTATGAATAATAGCCTGAAAAACACTAAGATTCGCTATCTTAGCCTTTTATTGTCAGGAGTTGCTCTTGGTCTCAGCTTTCCAAAGGCCGGGCTGTGGCCTCTGGCATGGGTATCAATAGTTCCACTTCTGGTTTTTCTCTGGAATACAAAAAAAACAGACGCTTTCAAAGGCGGAATTTTTTATGGCCTGGCTTATTTCACAACAACACTTTACTGGATTGAACACTCAATAAGAGTTTATGGTCACCTGCCTGTATATTTGAGCATACCTATTTTGTTGCTGCTCTGCCTGGTTCTATCGTTGTACGTCGGCCTTTTTTCGCTCTTATTCAACAATCTCTATAAAACCACGCGTTTTCCAGCCCTACTTCTTGCCCCTGTGCTTTGGGTATCGCTCGATCTTTTAAGAACCTACCTTTTTACCGGCTTTCCCTGGGCATCCATCGGTTATTCACAGTATAAATGGCTGTCTATCATTCAGATTTCCGACCTTACCGGAGTTTACGGTGTTTCATTCATGGTTGTAGCTGTAAACGGTGCACTTGCGGATATCATTCTTTACGGACGCCGTATGCGAATATTTCCTCTTTTCCCTGCATTTCCTACTTTGCTGGGTATTATTATAGTGTTCATGGGTATACTTGGCGCCGTATGGTACGGCTACTTTCGCTTGAATCAAAAGGACGACTACGCATCTAAACTAACAGTGTCGGCAATACAGGGGAACATAGACCAATCCGGTAAGTGGAACATAGATAGCCGGAAATCCATTATGACCATCTACCAACAGCTAACACGCTCAGCACTTCAAAAAAAACCGGAACTTGTAGTCTGGCCTGAGACATCCGTTCCGTTTATTTTTAACAGCGATCTGGAACCTGCTGAAAAACTCAAGAATTTTGTGCGCTCTATCGATACCCCTCTTTTATTTGGATCGGTAGGAATCGCTTCAGAGGAGGAAAAAAACTACCGACTTTCGAATGCAGCAGTGTTGATGGATGCAGAAGGAGAGATAACCGGAACATACGAAAAAATCCATCTCGTCCCGTTTGGAGAATACATTCCGTGGATGCTGCCGCTTGAGAAGCTTGTAACAGCCATTGGAGATTTTTCTCCTGGGAAAACATACACTGTAATGAAAGCAGGCAAAGTTCCATTCAGTACGGTAATATGTTATGAGATCATATTTCCCGACCTTGTTCGCAAATTTGTTAACAAAGGGGCAAAATTCCTGGTAACCATAACCAACGATGCATGGTTTGGAAAGACCTCGGCGCCTTATCAGCACTTTTCTATGGCTGTGTTCCGAGCTGTCGAAAACCGTGTTCCGGTGGTTCGTTCGGCCAACACTGGAATATCGGGATTCATAGACGATCGCGGACGTATAATCAGAATGGGAAGGTTGTTTCGTGAAGAAGTGCTTACAGAAACAATATCCATAAGAAACAATGGCACGAGTTTTTACACAAAGTTCGGAAATGTGTTTGGTTACCTATGTATTGTAGCCGCTGTAATGATCATTATTTTTAAAGGAGATAGTAAAGAGTGACAGATTTGAATAATATCAGGGGAAAATTCGAGAACATTCGGAGGTATCTTTGACGCCGAACGATTAACAAACAGACATCGTGAACTGGATCGCGAACTTGCCAGACAGGAAATATGGCAGCAGCCTGAAAAAATGCAGACGCTTATGAAGGAAAAATCCGTTATTGAAAACACTCTTGTTCCCATCCAGGAACTAAAGAAAAGCATATCGGATATCGAGGTTCTTGAAGAACTTATACACGAGGAAGACGGCGAAGTTTTTCAGGTCGAACTGGAGGAAAAACTGGCGGCTATCGAGACCTCACTGGACGAGCTGGAGTTCAAAAGCATTCTGTCTGGAGAACGCGACCACGGTAATGCCATACTTAGCATAAACCCGCGCGCCGGTGGCACTGAAAGCCAGGACTGGGCGCAGATGCTCATGAGAATGGATATGCGGGGGACTGAACGTAAGGA